>WFMO01000252.1 GCA_015489055.1 Helicobacteraceae bacterium
ATGTCTCAACATCAATAGGAAAATACGAATTATAGAGATTTATGGGACATTATTTATGGCTTTTCTGTAAAATGTTTGAATTTTACTTATAGTTTCATATCCTTTAAAGTCTTCATTTAGGGCTATATAAGGCTTTTCCGAAGTTTACAGTTAGCTATTAAAAAATTCTTTGTTTGTGTTTATACCTGTGAATTATTTTTCTTTACTTTTCATATAATTAACCATATTTACAAGTTGTGTAATATGAAATTTATCACTCATCATATTATAATCGTTATCTATCATATTTACCATCACATAGCCCTTTTCAGTCTCAATCTTCGTGATATTTACTATTATCTTTGTATCTCCATTATAGTAAATTTTTTGCTTTAATAATGATGTAAAATCATCATCTTTTTTTGTCTTATCAGTTCCATTTGCTTTGTATAAATGTAAAGTTATAGAAACAACTTTAGCACCTTTTTTAACAACATCATTTTTATAATCTACTTCAAAATAAACATCAGCTTTTTTATCTAAAAATTCTAATCTTGTTTTTTCTATAATCCGCCGTTTTATATCAGCATAATTATAATTTGGAACGCCAAACATTTCTTTTATTTCATCTATATTTAGAATTATAGAGCCTTTTTTTTCAAGCCATTGTTTACACAACATATACATTCTTTTTGTATATTCACTTCTAAAAGAGTGTATATATTTCAAATTACCATGAGCATAGCTTTTTAGATCTATCAAGTGAGGCTTTAAACGGGTGTTAAAATCAACTGTTAACTCTTTTGTCTCTTTATTAAACGATAAATATGTAAAAAAAGAATACACTGTTAATTCTTTTTTATTTTTAACTTTAAATTCCTTTTTCATAAGCGTATCAAAAAGATATTCTATGTCTTTTTCTTGTAATCTTTTATTCATCTTTTTGCTGAGTTCTTTGATGTTTATCTTATAGTTAGATAATTCCCTATCTGTATCTTTAATTTGAGTGATAAATGAGTAAATAAAATCAAGTTCTAATTTAGTAAAACTACCTCTAAAATAATTTAATTCTTTTGATACTCTTACAGTATTTCTTTTATTTAAATCCGTTTTGTATTCTTTTTTATCCATTTTTCATACTTTGTTTAAAAATTTACTCTGTAATCTCTTACGAATTTTTGAGGGAACAGTCATAAGTGACCAATATTTTTTATTGTCATAATTGAAGTATATCATATATTATGACAATAAATAAATATTGTCATAATTACTAAATCAAATTGAGGGAAATGTCATAGTTTAAGGGCAAAAATTGAGGGAAATGTCATAGTAATTGAGGGAAATGTCATATTTCATCGCTCATAGCTCCCTAAAATAGGGCTATATCAACCCTCTATAACTCTTATAACCTTTTATTAATAACCTTTTTGACTTTTTCAACTAACAAAATAAGACTAAAAAACAGATACAATAACTTTGATATTTTAGATACAGATTTAAAGATGAAATTTTAAACTCTCAAAAATAGAGAAAAAGATTGATGTCTAAATGCAAAATGAAGATGTTGCTAGCAAAAAAGAGATATACCTTAAATTGTACTCCGCTAAACAATCACTATGAAATCAGTGAAATGAAGGCAGACTATATGACACCTTGAAGTAAAGCCAGTAAAACAACTACTGATCATTGTCAAATGCTTTGTAAAAGCTGTAATAGAAAAAAAGTCGAATATTTAAATGAAAAAAGACCATGCGGTAAAATATCTAGAAACATACGATAAAGGCTTTTTAACCAAGAGGTAGATATTTACTTCAGAAGTAGTAGAACTTGTCGTAGAAAGGCTATTTAACGGTATGAAGTGTCCTGCAAATGGTAGAGTATTAAAACTTACCAGACAGCAAGACAAGAAAGATAATATAGTTAAGGTTATTGGAGAAATAAAATGACAAACAGAAAAATTATTTATGTAGATGCTTCTTATCAAGATATAACATCGTCTATATCTCTGCATGAAAAAGAGACAGGTGCTAGTATTGTTATAAAAATAGATAACAAAGAGTTTGCTATTGAAAATATTAATCATGCAGAAGCACTAGCAGTATTTAATGCAATTTTATATATAAAAAAACAAGATTATAAAAAGTCTATAATTTTATGTGATAATGAAAATGTAGCAAAACAGTATGCAAGTTACGAAAAAGGTGTTAGAGTTATATGGATACCTAGAGAGATAAATATTGTTGCCGATAAATTAACTAAATTAGAAAATAACACAAGAGAGAAAGAGATAAATTTATTGAAATATCTATTTATTAAAATAGGTAAAATTTAAACAAAAGATATTAAACCACTTCGTTTTTTTGTAAAAATTAGATTGGGTTTGAGATCGTAAAAAATTCTATGTCAGCCATCAAAAGTAACACCTAGCTACAGCTCCAAATACTCATCCAATCTACTCTCAAAAAGATAGCTAATTAAGAGATAGTTTGACTCCAATTATGAACTGGTTGAGTCCATTTTTCTTTTGTATTTTATGTACCCATATAGAGTAATTTTAGTAGTGAATCTTTATTTGGAAAAGCTCCTTTTGTTTTTAGTAAGTTTATAAAATTATCTATATAATTAACTCCTGTTAAGGTGTACACCGTGGCTATGGATAAAAAAGTATAAATAATATTTCAAAAATTATATATTTTTATTTTTTTGGAAAAAAAGTTATAC
>WFMO01000253.1 GCA_015489055.1 Helicobacteraceae bacterium
AAAGCCCATATTTCCGGCTATTGGCTCAATAATTACTGCTGCTATATTATTACTTTGCTTAAAACACTCTTCAACACTTTTTATATCGTTATAACGTGCAAGCAGAGTATGTTTTGTAAGATCAGCAGGCACTCCGGGCGAACTTGGCGTTGCAAAAGTAGCAGCACCGCTTCCTGCTTCGACGAGCAATGAATCGCTATGTCCGTGGTAACAGCCTATGAATTTAACAATATCGTCACGGTTTTTATAGCCTCTTGCCAGTCTAATAGCGCTCATAACCGCTTCTGTTCCGCTGCTCACAAAACGTATTTTATCAATATATCTATAATGCTTTAAAATCTCTTTGGCTAAGAGTGTTTCAGATTCAGTAGGTGCGCCAAAACTAAGTCCGTTATCAATACTTCTTATAACATTTTGTTTAATTTCTTCATCATTTTGACCGAAGATAAGAGGTCCCCAACTTTGTATAAAGTCAACATATCTGTTGCCGTCAATATCTTCGATGTAAGCGCCGTCTCCGCGAGCGATAAATCTAGGTACTCCGCCAACGCTGTTAAATGCTCTTACTGGTGAGTCCACACCGCCTGGTATCACCTCTTTAGCCTCTTTAAATGCATTGATAGATTTATTGATTATCATTAAAAAAATCCTTCTTTTTTCGTAATTATATCAAAGTTATCTGCTATAATTACGAAAAAACGGATAATATTTGAATCGTTCTCTTGCGGCATTTTTAATAGCACTATTATTTCATATTTTGATTATATTACTATTTTTGATATTATTATTTTTTATTCCACCACATCCTTTATCAATAAAGCAAGAACACAAGATTAAAATATCACTAAAAAATTATCATTTTAAAAAGTATATTAAGAAAAAGACTTTTGGTCGTAAAAAATTTAAAAAACCAACACTACAAGCTCCTCCTATGCCCAAGGGCTCTCAATTAAAAAAGATTATAAAACATAAGTATGCACGTCCAATTGTACACAAAAAAGTTATTGTACATAAGAAGATTGTTACTCCAAAAAAGATTACTGCTCCAAAAAAAATCTACATTACCAAAAAAACCATAACCTCACCAATTGTGATTCACAAACCGGTAAAAAGCAAGCATACGCTGCATCTGTCCAGTAAGCCTATGCATAAAGTTATAAATCATGAAACAAATACTTCCCAACATGCGAAACTTTTTGCTTTTTTAAGCACTCCTGCTAAAATAAAACAACAATCAAGTATCAAAAAACAAAACAATCAACCAAACAGTCAAATACAGCAAAATATAAAAAAACTATACGGAGAAACTTTTGGAAAACTATCACCCGGCGAACAGAAATATATATTAAACAACACAGAAATCATGCGACGTATCACGCAGCAGATACTAAATCGTGTAGGAAGCGTAAACATACCAAACAATCTACATGTAACTTCATACAATATAGTACAGTTTTATCTGCATCCAAACGGAGATATGACAGGTTTTAAATTTTTGCATAAAAGCAATTATTATGTGCTTGATGAAACAACTAAAGAAACTATAGAATATGCTTATAGCAAATATCCGCTACCAAAGCAGACAACGTTGATTCGCTATAAAGTGAACTTTTTTCTACAAGGACAACAGTAATAAATTAAAATATAAATTAAATATCACATAAGTCCTATGGTCGTATTTGAACTTTTATTTAGAGCGCTGACTTTTAGAAGTATCGGCTTTACTATGAGTATCTTTAGATTTTAAAAATCATTTGCTAAATTATGATATAATAATTACTTATAATTATATAAGGGTTATTGATGTTTGATATAAGAGATTCATTTCAGAAAAAATTTCCAAGACTTGCAATAAAGCAACCTTTCATATTTAACTTGTTGGTAAAATTCTCACAAAAACTTTTTCATGAAAAAGAATTTAAAGAAATATATAATCAAAACTATTATTTACAAGGTCTAAATTTTGCAGACAGTATGATAGAAAAACTTAAAATTAGCTACACGGTTAAATATAATGAGCTGAAAAATATCCCTGCCACAGGAAGACTTTTAGTTATAGCCAATCATATCACGGGAGCCTCAGATGCTTTTACTCTAGTACAGTTAATTGGAGAAATACGCGAAAATAAAAAAGTTAAAGTTATGGTTAACGGTATGATTATGGGCATGGAACAAGCTGCAGATATTATGGTGCCTGTTGACAATCTCAGTGGCGCTATCACAAAAAAAAGTCTGCAAGCCATCAACAAAGCACTACAAAATGAAGAGGTGGTCATTATCTTTCCATCAGGTATTGTAAGCAGATTTACAAGGCATGGAATCAAAGATGTTCCTTTTAAGCACAGTTTTTTAAAAATTGCAAGAAAAAACAATGCTCCTATTTTACCAATTAAAATTGATGCTAGAAACAGCATTTTGTTTTATATGCTCTCTTTTATTCTTCCAAAAAAAGTAACCGGACTAATGTTGCCTCATGAGTTTATCATGACAAGCAAAAAACCGCCATTAAACTTTACCATAGGCAAAATTATTCCTGTTTCATCCTTTTTGGATACGAGTATAAGTATGGGGCAATATATGGAGATGTTTTATGAACATTTGTATAACTTAGGAAAATCCTATCGGTCGCTATTTCAAACTGAAACAACAATCGTATCTGCAAATAATAAAATGATTTTAAAACAAGAGATACAAAATTCAAAAAAACTAGGAGATACTATTGATGGTAAAACTATCATCTTAGCCGATGCCAAGGATGCTCCGTTTTTACTTCAGGAGTTAGGGCGCATACGTGAGATATCATTTAGAGCAACAGGAGGAGGAACCGGCAATGCTAAAGACAATGATTTGTATGATAATTATTACAAACATCTTATTTTATGGGATGCCGAAAATCTTGAAATTGTAGGTGCTTACAGAATTGGCGAAATAAGTAAAATATTAAGAGATAGAGGTGTTAGAGGATTATATACATCAAATTTATGTGATTTCAATCATGAGTTTGATGCTTATATTGACAATTCTATTGAGCTGGGCAGAAGTTTTGTACAGCCAAAATATTGGGGTTCCCGCGCACTTGATAACCTATGGCAGGGGGTTGGAGCATATTTAGCTGACAATCCTCAGATAGTATATACATACGGAACGGTCACAATCAGTGCAGATACACCTAAAAAAGCTGTTAGCGCCCTTGTTTATTTTTATTCATATCATTTTGCATGTTCAACCAACATGATGTCAGCAAAAAATCCATATATTCTCTCTTATGACGATAAAAAGGAATTTGATATCTTATTTAAAAATATATCATATACAGATGGATTTGTGACATTAAAGAAATATCTAAAAGATTTAGGTACAACTGTACCTACTTTATTTAAACAGTATGCGCAACTATACGAAGATGGTGCTGTTAGATTTTTTGATTTTGGGATAAACAGCTCTTTTGGCAATGTGGTTGAAGGCTGCATTATCGCTGATAATTCTAAAATGAAAGAATCAAAAAGAAAACGCTATATTAAAAAATTTGAAGCTTCTGTTTAAATCTAATTTTTACAAATAGCATAATTTGTTGATATCCATAATGGTTTTTGTAATAAAGTGCAATGATTATGATAGCAATCTTGACTAATTTTAAACCAACTACTTCCATTTTGCAGCTTTAGTTTTATTGTAGCTATAAAAGGATGACCGTCTCTCCACACATTTTGTATCTTGCCCTCTAGTGGCTTACTTCGTACAAAAACTCTCCAAGCTGTGACGCTGCATTTTAGTGTATCTATTTTTACATGTAGAGGTAGTTTTTTTACTACAGAAGTATTTACATGCTGCACGAAAACAATTGGCTTTGTTTGTGTATCAGAAGAGATTGTATTGCTGGTAAAATTGATTATCTTTGCGCCTGACTGTTGAGTCAGATTACCATCTAGTATCAACATCTCGTATGTATCAAATAAATTTGCCTGTATCTGCGCGATTTTAGCTTTACTTGTCGCTAATTGACTGATAGCATAGTTAAGATCAACAGAATTTATGAGTCCTTGTTGAAGTCTTGCGGCCATATATGAATAATAACTAGCACTTGCAGTCTCTTCTTGCACAGCCGCTGTTAGTTCAAATCTTAATGTATTAAATTGTTTTAGATCATTGTTGTACGTAGTCGTTGCGTTATTTAGGTAGTCGTGATAAAATGTATCTGTTTTTAGTTTACGCAATTGGCTGGCTTGCAGTTGCGCCTTATCTGCACCGCCGCTAAAGAGATTGTATTTGATATCGATACCGATAAAAGATTGGTTTTTGTTTTGATAATAATTTTTATTTAACATAGCCAGATTAGCCACTCTTTTGGCTGCTACTTGTAGATTTACTGTTGGATAAAAGCGGCTTTTCGCAAGCTTGATGCCCTCATCTGCCATATTTAACTCTTTTTGTATAGCTAATACATCAGCTCTTGAGGCAATAGAGGGATGATTAAAATCTAAGAGTTTAACAGGCGGAAGTGAGCCGATTTTTGATACATTTTGATTTACGATATAGCTAAGTGTTGCCAAAAGCTCATCTCTTGTGCTTTTTGCCTGATGAATATCTGCTACAACAGCATAATACTTAGCATTCATATTATCTACTTCATGTCTGTCTGTCAAACCTTGCTTGTATGACATATCAATCTGGTTTTTAGCACTAAGGACTGCTTGTTTTGAAAACTGTAATGCACGAATAAGTTTTTGTTGTGCATAAATGGAAGCATATAGTCTTGCTATTTTTAAGACTAAAACTCTTTTTATGTTTTTCAAAGATAATTTTTCTTTAATTAATTGAAGTTTTGATTGCTCTATAGTTGCGTTTATTGCAAAACCATGAAAAAGAGGATATGAATACACAATGGCACCACTGTAATTATTTCTCATTCCTGATTGTATCTTCTGCTTAATTCCTCCGATATTTATTTTAATGGTCGGATTTTGCTGAAGATGCGTTGCGCTATATTGTAGATTCAGTGAGCCGTAATTTGCTGCTTTACTTGAAGATACATTTGTTTGTTGAATCCTTATCTGCTCTTGCTGCTGTTTGACTTGCAAAGAATTATTAGCCAAATTGACTAACTCTTGAAAATTATCCGCACATAGTAGTAATGGTATGCAAAGAAGTATTAGTTTTTTCATATTCTATCCCTAAGTTGTTAAATTTTCTTGTATAGCCTTTGCCGGCTTATCTGATTTTAACAGTAACATAAAAATCAAAGCAACGCCTGCAACACCAAAAAAAGCCGCATGAAACCATACATATTTATATCCATAATTTGATGACATAAAATTTTCATATGCACCAAAAATGACAGAACCGGCTTTGCCATATATCGACTCTAAATGCTTAACGATACCACTTACTAAAGTATAATTTTGCAAATTATTCATACCGTTAAATTGAGCTGAAGCAGAATACACCAAGTCATTAGTAGCGATTGCCGTACCAAAGCCTGCACCCACAAACCGCGCATAATCTGTTATTATAATAGATTGTTCTTTAAACTTTCCCGCATTATTGAGTACTAACACAGTAACTGGTGCAAAAAACATACCCAAAGCCATGCCAAAGAGCATAGTTTTGATAACTGCTTCATAAAAAGGCGTATAGTAGTTAATTGTCGGAAAAAGTAGTAATCCTGAGATCAAATACAGCACTCCGCCTATAGTTAAAACAAATTTTGGAGAAAATTTATCTACCAATTTTCCTGCAATTAAGCTAAAAAATCCTATCCACACACCAAAACCTAAAACACCTATACCCGCATCACTTGAAGAGAGCCCTTTTATATGTTCGTAAAAATACGGTACCAAATAAAAATATTGAAACATTGAAAATCCAAATAAAACTGTAAAAATAAGCACACCGATAGTAAAATGATAATTTTTAAACAACGAATATTCAAACATTTTATTTGTCAAGAGAAGTTCACTTATAACAAATAACAATAAAGCAAATATAACAGTAAACAACAGATACATAATCATCGGTGAATTGAACCAACCGTATTGCTGTCCTTTTGAAAGAAGAATTAATAATGAAATTGTTGCTATGCTAAGTAATATAAATGAGATGAAATTCGTATCTACCTTTTCTCTTAAACTATTATTTGGCAAAAGTAAGCTTCCAAAAATTACCAATGTAATACCAATTGGAACATTAATAAAAAATGCAGCTCTCCATGAAAAATATTGAGTTATATAACCACCAAGAGTAGGTCCCACAGCAGGTGCAAAAGCAACTCCTAGTGCAAAAATGCCCATTGCTATACCACGTTTATTTGCCGGGAAAAAATCAAAAACAATGACTTTTGCACTAACCATAATCAAAGCCTCTCCAAAACCCTGCACCGCACGTGAAAATATCATAAATCCGAGCGAATCAGAGATTCCGCAAAAAAATGAAAAAATGGTAAAAATTGCCACTCCGCCGATATATACATATTTGTTGCCAAATCTTTTCATGAGTGGTGCCGTGATTAAAAATCCAACAGATGCAGCTATCATAAAAGCTGTTATAACCCACTGTGCGCCATACATATCAGTTGAAAGCGGTCCTTGCAGGCGTGGTACCATAACATCAACAACGGTTGTATCTAAAACAGCCATAAAAACACCAATTATCGTTAGTATTACCCAGATAACAAGCTCAAATTTACTTGATGCTTTGATGTATGTGCTTGCCATAATATTAACTTTTTATCTTCTGATGGTAGCTTCGGCGCTCATACCGATTCTTAGATTTTTCGTAGGATTTAAAAACCGCAGTTTCACGATAAACCTTTGCTGAAGTTTAGTGAATTCACCACTGCTTATATCTCTTGGCACTATAGCAAACGTTGAAGCACTAGCGGGTAAAATTTTAGATATGACGGCTTTAAAATTTTTATCTACAGCATCTACATGTATAGTAGCTTGATTGCCTACTTTTAAATTTTTAAGTTTTGATTCTTCAAGCAATACAGATACATAAATATGTTTTAAATCAACTTCAGCTACTATATTCTCTCCTGCGTCCACTACTTGATGATTATTTACAAATTTTCTTGCAATCACACCGTTAAAAGGAGCATAAATATAGCTATATCCGATTTTCTCTTGTATGAGTTTAGATTTTTGCGCCAAAGCCTTTTTATCATCATTTAAAGATTTGATGGTTTTACCAAGACGTACAACACCGTATTGTTCATTAGCTATCATTTTAGCTTTTATATGTAAAGAATTTTTTGATAATATTAGTGCCTGAAGAGAATTTTGCTTAGATAAAATATTATTTTTTAGACTGTTATATGATGTTTGCACATCTTCTAGTCGCTCAAGGGAAGTTCTATGGTATCTGTATAAAGTTTTGTACCGTTTTACATCTTTGGCGATTTTAGCAAGCTTAACTTTCATAGCATCAATACCAAATGACAAAGCTGATATTTTTTTAGAGGCTATTTTTAAATTATTGTTGTTTGTCTGCATACTTAAACTTATATTATTTACCAGTTTTTGTTTGGATGCTTTGAGTGAACTAATTTTATTTTGTATTGAAGAGATGTTGTATCTTATCTCTTTTAGAGTTGTGTTTAACTCTTTTGTGCTAAGTTTTGCTATCAACTCGCCCTTTTTAACACTGTCGCCTGAATGGATGGTTAGTTTGTCTATTTGCCCGGGAAGTTTAAAAGAGAGATATGTCAGCGTATCACTTTTTACAAATGCCGCATCAGATGTTGTATATTTGTCATTAAAAATCATATATCTTATAAGAAAAATTATACTAACAAGTATTAATCCGATAAAAATAATAAGTGCTGCTTTTTTTTTCATTTTTCTGTCTTTGGTGCTGTATTGTTATTTGACTTTAATATATAAAAAATCGTGTCAAGATACTTGTTTATTTCAGCTTTTAAATTTTGCATATCATTTCTCATTAACTTTGATATAAACATACCTTCAGGAGTTAAAAAAATACCATGCGATAATGTCACAGCTTCCGGTTTTAATTCACCTTGATTAACGGCATCTGCTACGACCTCTTTAAAAAGACCATAGTAAGTGTTAAATGTTTTAGTTTTAAAATCGGCAAACTCATCTTGCTGTTTGATAACCAAAATAGATACAAATTCTTTATACAGCTCTCTGATTTCAATATATTCATCATCATAAAAAAAAGTTGAAAAAAGTTTTAGTTTATCTAAAGTTGAATCCAAATTCTTAAGATTTTTTACCAATCTTATCTTATGTTCTGTAAATAATAAATTTATAATTTCAATAACTATCTCTTCTTTGTTTTTAAAGTAGCTATAAAGCGTGCCTTTACCAATATTGGCTTGTTGTGTAATTTGTGAAACCGTTAAATTGCGGATGCCGTTTTGAAAGATAAGCTGCTTGCATGCTAGCGCTATATCTTTTCGTTTTTGTTCTTTATCTACTATTATTGCCATAAAAAATCCATCTATACAGAATATAATGACCGACCGACAGTCATTTGAAATGATATATCATACTAACTTAAATATGCCTTAGGGTATTAAGTGCATCTTTATATATTGGCTCATCAATAAAACCATATCGCTCATCCACAAAACCGGTAATTGCTTTACTTCTATTTTGCTCAAACAACCTAATTATCTCTTTTGCTTTTTCTATGTGCAGAGCAGACGGTTTGAAAATATCATTTACCATATCTGCTTGCTTGGGAGAGATGCATGCCTTTGCGTCATATCCCATACTTTTTTCAAGCTCTATCCACTGTTTAAAAGTGTCAATATCTTTATACTTTTGAAAAACAGGGGCAACAGCTTTTACATGTAAAGCTCTGCAAGTTATTAAAAAATGGCTCAATATATACTCAATTGTCGGATTTTGCGGCGTGATTAAAGACTGAGAAAGCCCCATATCTGCAAATAAGTCTAAAATTCCCAGATAAAATGCGGATACTCTTTTATCTACGCCAAGTGATGCAAGGTTTAGCCATGCATCAGATGTCTCAATAGATAAATGCAGTTCAATATCTTTATGCAATATATCAAGCGCTTCTTTTACCTCATTTGTAGTTTTAATTTTTGGTACACGTATGGCATCAGGACAAAACTGATTTAAATAAGCAATCTCCTCATATCCGCCCTCTTGCAATGCGTTTACTCTCACAATTAATTTTTTTTCAGTTTGTTTATATTTGCATAAAAATATCGCCACTAACACCAAGGCAAACGGCTTATCCTCCATACAAACTCCATCTTCAAGATTTAAAATGACAGCATCCGCGTTTAGTTGCGGTATTTTTATCAAATGCTTTAAGTTGTGTGCTGACAGCATTAAAGCTGATCTGTAATGCTGTGTTTTATTTATGCTGCGCTTACATGTAATAGCTATCTTTTTTAGAGATTCTAAATCTCTGTCGCTTAGTAATTGCTCTATTAAATGAAGATTATTTTGCATGATCAGGTGATTTTTGATGAAGATATTGATATAAAGTCTGTATCTCTGAGTCAGTGAGATAATATCTTGGCATCGCAAAAATTTGACTGTTTAAGGCATTGTAAAAATTCTTAAAGTTTAGATTTGTGATATTGCCGCCTTTTAATCTTTTGAGTTTTCCTTTAGTATAATATGTTGCAATAACCATGCCCTTTCCGTTTTCGCCATGACATTTTTCGCACCCTATTCCGCGCGGATGATTGTAAAGCAGCGCTCCATATTCTTTTTGTGTAATGAAATAAGTATCAGAAAACAGTGACATACTAAACATAAATATCAAAATTACTCTCATTCAAAGCGACCTTTTAGCGAATTAACGCTATATTATCGAAAAAATAATTTATGGTGAGTTAAATGAAGATACTTGATGGTAAAAAATTAGCCTTAAAAATAGAAAATAGTATTGCGCAAGAGACCGCACTCTTTAAAAAACAAACAGGTAAAGTACCAGGCTTGGCTGTTATGTTAGTAGGAAATGATCCGGCAAGTCACACATATGTTAATATGAAAAAGAAAGCATGCGATAGAGTCGGATTTTATTCTATAACGCATGAGATGCCCTCTGATATTTCACAAGAGGCTATAGAAGAGACCATTATTATGATGAATCAAAATCCAAATATTGATGGAATTTTAATTCAGCTTCCACTGCCTGAGCATATTGATACCACTAAATTGCTTGAGCTTGTGGCTCCCGGTAAAGATGTTGACGGTTTCCATCCATATAATGTTGGACGTCTAACTGTGGGGCTTGATGGTTTTGTGCCTTGTACTCCTTTGGGTGTTATGCATCTTTTACAAGAGTATAACATAGACGTAAAAGGGAAGAACTGTGTTGTTGTAGGAGCTTCAAATATCGTAGGAAAGCCAATGGCGCTTTTATTGTTAAATGCCAATGCTACAGTTGAAATATGCCATATTTTTACAGATGATTTGAAAAAACATACACTAAACGCAGATATTATATTTGTAGGCGTAGGAGTTGAGGGTTTGATTAAAGCAGATATGGTCAAAAAAGATGTGATTATCGTAGATATCGGAGTAAACAAAAATGCTAACGGGAAACTAGTTGGTGATGTGAATTTTAACGAGGTCAGCCAAAAAGCCTCTTTTATTACACCAGTGCCCGGTGGCGTAGGTCCCATGACTATTGCGATGCTTCTTAGCAACTCTTTAAAAGCGGCACAAATGCACAATAAGGCATCTAAGTGAAAAATTTCTTTTTAAAACTATATAAATTTTCAAATTCATGGACAGGAACAATTATTATTGTTTTGTTTATTATATTTTTTATTGCCCAGGCTTTTGTCATACCAAGCGGTTCTATGAAAAATTCTCTTCTTATAGGCGATCATCTGTTTGCCAAAAAATTTGTTTTTGGCATTCCTACTCCATTTCTTCCGTTTGTAGAGTGGTCATTAACTCCTTGGAGTAAAAATCTTCATTTAATTGACGGTGGCAAACCGTACCGTGGAGAGATAGTAATTTTTAGATATCCTAAAAATATAAAACTACATTACGTAAAACGTTGCGTAGCCATACCTGGCGATCAGCTTTTTTTACATAATAAAAATCTGTATCTTCATCCGTATGAAGGCAAAGCATATATTTTAAAACACTATAAAGGCGATACTATTATCAAAAAAGATGGAATACTGTGGGTTAAAAATCCATACATGAAACTTTATCCAGGCATTCATCACGACCCTGCTATGACACACGACACTCCTGTGTTACTTAGCAGTAACGGAGGCATGGAAATTATAAATACACCTATGAAATATAATTATATACTTCAAAATATAAATAGACTGCCATCAAACATCAAACTGTTAAAACATAACCCTGTATTTGATACGCCTATTATCAAAGTTCCTAAGAATGATTATTATATGATGGGAGATAACAGAGATCACTCTGATGATAGTAGATTTTGGGGCTTTGTGCCTTATCAAAATCTTGTCGGTACACCTTGGTTTGTCTATTTTAGCATTCAAGACAGAAGCTATGAAGATATGCTTCACGGCAGTTCTACCCAAGATCCAAACTTAGCAGGACTAAAAGATGTATGTAAAAACATTAGTATCACTTCAACAAAATGCAAAGATATATGGAATAAAAAAATGATGTATCAGATAAGATGGAATAGAATGTTTAAAACACCCGCTACACTTGAACAAAATCCATACGTAGCCAAAGCTGCCGCATCTGCAGCATTAAAATAAAGAGATATAAATGAGCGAACTAAAACTTTTGCAGATTGTAGCTTCAATAGTGGCGCTTTTAATAGCTATTATAGGTCATGAAATAATGCATGGATATATCGCCTACAAATATGGAGATATGACTGCTAAAAATGCAGGCAGATTGTCTATTAATCCACTGATACATATTGACCTTTTTGGCTCTATTATCGTGCCTGCTGCTATGTATTTTATCCCGCTTATCCTTGGTTTTGGAGGTGGCTTTATCTTTGGGTGGGCAAAGCCTGTTCCAATTAATATGCGAAGTGTAGTAGATAAAGGTGGCTATAATGCAGCTATGCAGGTCAGTTTAGCCGGTATAGTTTATAACTTTACTCTAGCTGCTTTTAGCGCTATGATTCTTATGATACTTACGCCTCCTGTTGGTTCAGATTCTATTGTTTATCTTTTTTTATACATCATGACAATGCAATTAGTTGTAATTAACGTAGTTTTAGGTATCTTTAATCTGCTTCCAATTCCCCAATTTGACGGTGCTCATTTTCTCATGTATCTGGCACTAAAATTCAATAATACTAAAGTAGCGGAATTCTTTTATAAAAATGAGCGTTATGGTATGATTATAGTAATTATTATTTTGATTACACCACTAAAAGATTATCTATTGATTTGGCCAGTCAATACGGTGTTAAATTTATTATTATAGGAGTAATGTATGAAATTTTATATAGCTACAGATCATGCCGGGGTTGATTTAAAAGACTATACTGTTAAATTATTGCAGCAAAAAGGACATGAGATAGTTGATTTGGGTCCTTACAATAAAGACAGAGTAGATTACCCGGATTTTGCTATAAAAGTTGCCAAAAGCGTGTTAGGTGACAAAGAAAGTCAAGGGATTTTGATATGTGGCTCAGGTATAGGTATGAGCATAACGGCAAATAGATTTAGAGGTATTCGCGCGGCACTGTGCCATGATGCTTACACCGCCAAAGTTGCTCGTGAACATAATGATGCAAATATACTATGTTTTGGGGAACGCATTGTCGGTGAAGGGGTTGCTGAGTCAATTTTAGATTCATGGCTGGCTTCAAGTTTTCAAGGTGGCAGGCATATGGGTCGTGTTGAGAAAATTGAAGCGATAAAAGCAGACTAAATGTTTTTTCAGTGGTCGCTTTTAACCATAGTATCTTTGATTGCGATATATCTGTTTGTAAAAATGTTTTATTTTAAAAGCATAACGATAAAAGAGCAAAAAAGCAATGAGATGATGAAGCTTACACTGCAAGAGGCTGAGGTATTAATCAGAAAATACCAAATACAGTTGCAACGCGCTCTTGGCAATGTGGATATTTTAAATAATGAAATGAATAAACTGCGAAATGAGATGAAAGCATTAAAACAGCGTAATTCAAAATATAGATTAGAAACAGACAGATTGAAAGTCAAAATTAGAGAGCTTGAAAACAGACTTGATGCTTTACTTTAAGGATAAATGATGAGCAATAAAGATTTAAAAATTATAAAAGATGCTATACGTGATATTCCTGATTTTCCAAAACCCGGAATTGTTTTTAAAGATATCACGACCTTGCTAAATAATAAAGAGGCGTTTAATCTTTTGATGAAACATCTTAAAAATAGATACAAAACATACAACCTTGATTTTATTGCAGGAATAGATGCAAGAGGGTTTATTTTCGGAGCTGCACTAGCACAGATGCTAGGTATTGGTTTTGTTCCGATACGCAAAAAAGGCAAGCTCCCCTACACTACAATCTCTGAAAAATATTCGCTTGAATATGGTTTTGATGAGGTGGAGATACATATAGATGCTTTTAGAGGTGTAAAAGGCGCTAGAGTTTTATTGATTGATGATTTAATCGCTACGGGAGGCACGGCGAATGCGGCTGTCTCACTCATCAATAAATCTGATGCAACTTGCGTTGAGGCATGTTTTGTGTTGGGATTGGATTTTTTAAACGGCAAGGATACAATCCAACAAAAAACTTCTGTCTATACAGTTATTGAGGTTGATTGATGTATTATATACCATCTCCTACAAGATATGATCCTGACAAAAGCGGTCATTTTGGAAAATTTGGCGGAAGGTATGTACCTGAGACTTTAATGCCGGCACTGCTAGAACTATCTGAAAAATATAATCAGATACGGTTTGATAAAGAGTTTTGGAGAGAAGTTGATTATTATCTAAAAGATTATGTCGGTCGCCCTTCACCTTTGTATTATGCTGCTAATATATCAAAAGAGCTTGATGCTAAAATATATCTAAAGCGTGAAGATTTAAACCACACGGGAGCCCACAAAATAAACAATGTAATTGCTCAGGGACTTATGGCTAAAAAACTTGGTTATAAAAAAGTAATAGCTGAAACAGGTGCAGGACAGCATGGCGTGGCCACTGCTACAATTGCCGCACTGCTTGGACTTGAATGTGAGATATTTATGGGTGCAAAAGATGTTGCGCGTCAAGAACTAAACGTGTTTCGTATGAAACTCTTAGGAGCAAAGGTAAATTCTGTAACTAGCGGTTCAAAAACATTAAAAGACGCTATGAATGATGCTATTAGGCATTGGGTAACAAACACAAGAGATACATTTTATATCATAGGAACGGTAGCAGGTCCTCATCCCTACCCTTTAATGGTGCGAGATTTTCAGGCTATTATAGGGTGGGAAGCAAGAGCACAAATACTGCAAAAAGAAAATCGTTTACCGGATTTTGTTGTGGCATGTATTGGTGGTGGCAGTAATGCCATAGGAGCATTTACACACTTTTTAGATGATGAAAATGTACGATGCATTGGGGTTGAAGCTGGAGGATTAGGGCTTGATACTACAAAACACGGTTGTTCGCTTGAAAAAGGACGACCGGGAGTGCTTCATGGTCAAATGAGCTATCTATTACAAGACGATGATGGACAGGTTTTAGAAGCACACTCCATATCAGCAGGTCTTGATTATCCGGGTATTGGACCAGAGCATGCATTTCATAAAGAAAACAACTCTATCTCTTACGGTAATGCAACCGATAAGGAGGCATTGGATGCTTTTGTATGGTTATCTCAAAAAGAGGGAATAATCCCCGCTTTTGAGAGTGCACATGCAGTTGCATATCTTAAAAAGATAGAAGATATTAAAGATAAAATGGTTATTGTAAATTTATCCGGTCGAGGCGACAAAGATATGATTCAAGCCAAAGATTTACTACATTTTGACTAAAAAATTTAATCAACTAAACAAGGATACCGATTATGAAAATAAAATTACACAATAAAGCAATTTCAGAAATATCCAGCGATATAGAGATTGTGTTATTGGATGAGACAGCATATAAACTACATCAAGATTTTAAGACACTGCAAGCAGCCGGTTTTGAAGCTAATGATGATAATATATGTTTATTACATGAGTCTAAGAAATTATTTGTGGGCTTAAAAAGTTATTCTTCTAAGAGCCTTCGAAGTGCACTTACAACGGCTGTTAAAACTTTAAAAAAAACAAACTACAAATCAGCTAAAATTAATGCAGTATCACATAAAAATATTGCAGCAATGACAGAAGGAGTGATACTTGGCGGGTATAGCTTTAATGAATATAAATCATCTATTAAAAAAAATAAATTTGCTCAAGTCAATATATCATCCAATAATCTTGATTTTGTTAAATTACAAAAAAATTTTAATGATGCTTTGATAACCGCAAAAGCTACTAACTTTACTAGAGATCTGGTAAACACAACACCACAAGACTTAAATCCTAAAATATTTGCCCAAATAGCCCATGACTTAGCTAAAGAAAATAATTTTACGTGCAATATTTTAGATGAAGCCGATTTAGAAAATGAATCTATGAATGCTATGCTAGCCGTCGGTCGGGCATCTATAAATAAATCTCATCTTATACATGTAAGCTATAAGCCTGAAAATCCCAAATACGTAATATCATTAGTTGGTAAAGGTCTTACTTATGATAGTGGTGGTCTTAGTTTAAAACCCGCCACGTCTATGGTTACTATGAAGCTTGACAAATCAGGAGGATGTGCGGTGCTAGGTATTTTAAAAGCCGCCAGTGAGCTTGAGCTTGATATAGAAATTCACGGATTTATCGGTGCGGTTGAAAATATGATTGGTGGCGATGCTTATAAGCCTGATGATATATTAACATCAAGAAGCGGAACAACTATTGAAGTAAGAAATACTGATGCTGAGGGAAGGCTTGTGCTTGCTGATGTTTTATCTTATGCGCAGGAGAAAGTCGATTCGGATTATCTCTTTGATTTTGCCACACTTACCGGCGCATGTATGGTCGCACTCGGTCAATACACAACAGGTGTTATGGGACACTCAAACAGTTTAAAACATATAATCTCAAAAGCGGCAAAAGATTCAGGTGAGCTTGTAGGCACATTACCATTTAACGAACATCTTGAAAAGTTATTAAAAAGTGAAATAGCAGATATTTCAAACGTTGCATCAAAACCATACGGAGGTGCGATAACGGCAGCTTTATTTTTAGATAAATTTATTAAAGATGAATATAAAAACAAATGGCTGCATTTTGATATAGCGGGTTCGGCATATACAGAAACTCCATGGGATTGCAACTCGTACGGCGGTACCGGCGCAGGAGTGAGACTGATGTTAAAATTTTTAACAACGATTAGTGAGGAGAATTAAATGGGATTAGCTATCGGTCTAGTAGGACTTCCAAATGTCGGAAAATCAACGACTTTTAACGCTTTGACAAAAGCTCAAAATGCAGAAGCAGCCAACTATCCGTTTTGTACTATTGAGCCAAACAAAGCAGTGGTACCCGTTCCTGATGAGCGTTTAATAGAGTTATCTAAAATTGTTAATCCACAGCGCATACAATACTCAACATTAGATTTTGTAGATATCGCAGGTCTTGTTAAGGGAGCTAGCAAGGGTGAAGGACTGGGCAATAAATTTTTATCAAACATACGAGAAACAGAAGTTATTTTACAGATAGTTAGATGTTTTGAGGATGAAAATATAGTTCATACCGAAGGAAATATTGACCCTCTAAGAGATATTGAGATAATCGAAACAGAGCTTATTTTAGCAGATATTGAGGCATTGTCAAATAAAATCACACGCTTGCAAAAACAGGCCAAAAGCGATAAAACTGCCAAAGCGATGGTTGCATATGCCGAAGAATTAATGGAATTTTTAGCCGATGGTAATTTAGCACGCAGTTTTAATGACAATACCAATGAACTTTTTATAGAATTAAATAAAGACCTAAGGCTTTTAACATCAAAAGAGATGATTTATGGAGTAAATGTAGATGAAGATGGTTTGCTTGAAGATAATGAGTTTGTAAAAACAGTCAAACAACATGCAAAAGAGGTGGATTGTGAAGTTATTAAACTGTGTGCCAAAATTGAAGAGGAGCTAGTAGGCCTGGATGATGATGAGGCACAGGAATTTTTAGATGATTTGGGAGTTAAAGAATCAGGTCTTGCTCAGATAATCCGCAAAGGCTTTGATAAACTTGGTCTTATGAGTTATTTTACGGCGGGTGTTAAAGAAGTTAGATCTTGGACAATTACAAAAGAGACTACTGCTCCAAAGGCAGCCGCGGTTATACATAATGACTTCGAAAAAGGTTTTATTCGCGCAGAAGTTATCTCATATGATGATTTTATAACTTATGGCGGCGAAGCAAAAGCCAAAGAAGCCGGCAAAATGCGCTTAGAGGGTAAAGAGTATATTGTACAAGATGGTGATGTTATGCATTTTAGATTTAATGTTTAAACTCACCGATAAGCTTCTTTGCGGGCTTGCTAAATAGATACCCTTGTGAGTAATCGATACTAAGCTTTTTGACTACATCCTGAACATTATGACTATGTACAAATTCTGCAATACATTGTATTTTAGCATTTTTGGCAAAATATACGATTGATTTGACAATTTCATAGCTTTTTTTATCGGTATCAATATTTTTAATATATTTAGCATCAATTTTTAAAAAATCTATCTCCAAATCTAAAACTCTTTCAAAATTTGAATATTCACTTCCAAAATCATCAATAGCCAGCTTATATCCATCCTCTTTTATGGAAATGAGCTGTTTAAGATTATCTTCTTTTCCTGCTGAGCTGACACCTTCTAGTATCTCTAAAATTACACGACTGTGCTTGATACCGTACTCTTTAGATTTGATATTAAGATACTCTTGAAGGTATTGTAAATCTAGATCATCTTCTGTGATATTAATAGAAAACTTATAACTGTTGTTAGACATAATCTCAAAACTTTTATCTATCATAATTTTAGTAATTTCAGGAAGCATTCCAGATAGTTTTGCTATCTGTAAAAACTTATAGGGAGCGATAATATCGCCACTCATTTCTATGCGTACAAGTGATTCATATTTATCGATTTTATTGGTTTTATTATCTAAAATACCCTGAAAATATGGAACAAGCATATCAAATTTTATAGCATCATGCAAAATATTATTGTACTTTATAAATTCCTCTCTTTGCTGCTTGTCAATTGCCGTTGTTCTTTTATCAAAGATAACCATCTGATTTTTACCCGCATCCTTAGCTTTTTTGAGCGCTAAAGCTGAATTTTGTAATGAGACATCATCATCTAAGGAGATACCATATGAAAATGATATATTTAAAGATATATTGTCAATAGTAAAAGTCAGTTTTGAAAAAATTTTTTTTAAGTCATTAATCTTATCATATATGGTTAAATTTGTTTCATTGCAAATTATGGCAAATTCATCAGAGTTGATTCTAAAAATATTTTCGTTGTCATTGCTCATATTTTTCAAATCTCTAATAATAGCTTTTAGAAGTTCGTCACCGACTTCAAAGCCATATGCAAGATTAATATAACTAAAGTTATCAATATTTAGCAGTACTAAAGAAGAAAATTTATGCGGTTTACTTAACAATAATTCCAAATATTTTTTATTATACACACCTGTTAGTTCATCATGAAATGCTGTGTATTGCAGTTTTGCCTGAATTTGTTTAAGTTCTGATATGTCAGCAAATTCTGCAAAATAATTCTCTACCGATCCATCGGTCTTTTTAATAGCACTAATATTTAGCCACTGAGTCAACAAGCTTCCATCTTTTTTGCGATTTACAATCTCTCCGCCGTAATGCCCATTTTCTAAAATATTACGCCACATATTTTTATAAAATCGTTTATTATGCTTACCTGAAGCAAATATTTTTGGATCTTGTCCTAAGACTTCATCCTTTTTGTAGCCTAAAATCTCTGTAAAAGCATTATTTATTTCAATGATTTTATTGTTTTTATCTGTGATAAATAGGCCTTCATTAGTGTTTTCCAAAGCCGTGG
>WFMO01000254.1 GCA_015489055.1 Helicobacteraceae bacterium
GATGAGGATATAGCCACGCAGTTAAATATGCTTTATAATCTTGCAATATCTGTCTTGACTCCAAATATCAAAAATTTTCCAAATGAAAAAGTACAAACATTTATAATCTCTATAGGTGCATATTTTACACCAAAAAAATCACGGCTTATGCCCGACCCGCTTCTTGGGAATATCCAGTTTAAATATATTGTAAACATAATGCTTATTTTCTCAAGCGTCATCTTGTTTGCTTTTTTGTATTTGGGATATAATTCATATAAAACTCACAAGAATCTTCTTCAAAGGTATAGCACTATCAAATCTAAACTTGAGTTTGAGTTAAATCATACAAAAATATTACCATCAAGCAAATTGAAAAAAAGTTATTATGAAATGAAAATAAGAGATAAATATTTAAATCAAACCCCCATTTCATTATTGACTAATATAAAACCGCTGGTTTTAATGCTAAAACCTGCAGGAATGAAGTGGAGAGACAGTGGTGGAAAAATTCATCTGGAACTGTTTTTTATAAAACATTTCACAACGCTGATGGCGATGTATAAGTTTGAAAATAGTTTCAATCACGCATTAGAGGCGATAAAAAGCGGTGACAAGCTAACAAGTAAATTTTTGCCCGATTATACGACTATGACATTTAAGGCTGTTGTTATATTAAAACAGCCGTCAAAAATTATTAGAAGCAGACGAAAAATATGACAAAAATAGTTTTAATCACCACAAATCTAACTTTATCGGTTTGCATATATGTTTTAATATCTTGGTATAAACAACAAGACAACATTATCGTGCAGATAAATCAAAATCACTTGCAAAGCATTAGACAATTAGCACAAATCTCAAAAACAAATATTTGGTTAAACAGATATATAATACCAAATTTATATAGTTTGCCAAAAAATAGCGATGAGGCCAACTTGCAAATTATCTCATTTTTTGATAAAAACTATAAAAAATATCATTTAAAAATTGTTAAATTTATTATTAAAGAACAAAATATAAAAAGTATGATTGTAAGCTACAGGCTTGGACTGGACAATCTGGCTTTGCTTAAGGGTTTTATGCATCTTGATTTTAAAGCCGGTTTTATAAAGTTTAATAGTTTTGAGTTTACTCCTAAATTGTTAATAGGTAGCATGAGTCTAATTGTACCGACTTCAAACGAGGATAAAAATGTATCTAAATAATTATCAATTAATAAAACTTGTGTTGCCTTTTTTATTTGTTGCGTCGGTATTATATTTTCAACAAAACATTACAAATTATCTTCAACAAACTTTTCCAACCGTTGAACAATATCCTTTAAATAATATAAATCTTAAGACACGGTTTTACAGAGATATAGAGAATTATATTCCCAAATATGAAAAGAGCAGTATAGATTTTTTAAATGATCAAAAACAGATAAGCTGGATATGTGAAAATGTTTTATATCATACGGCAAATAAACAGATAAAACATAAATATCAACTCAAATGGCGTTTGAGTGCAGTATTTGCAAAGTACAATACTGCTATAATTAATTCAGAAATTGTTCATCAGGGTTCGCACATAAAAGATGCTAAAATTATTAAAATCAAAAAAAACAGTGTCTTAATCAAAACTTTTGAAGGCTTAAAATGGGTATATTTATTTCATTAATCGGGATTTTGCTTATTATGCTAAGCGGCTGTACAAATAATCAAAATTTAACACCGTCGCCAAAAAATCATATAAAAACAGCGTCACAGCAGATTAAAGCTTTTGAGGATTTGGGAGTTAAAAAAACTCCACCTCCGGCTCTTGTGCTTCCTCCTATTTATCACAAGTTATCTATTTTTGATAATAAAACGATTACATTTTCGGCAAAAAATGCAAGTTTGGCGAATGTTTTATATTCAATATCTAAAATCTCAGGATTAAATCTTGTTATAGATAAAGACGTTGATACCAAAACGCCCATAACCTTATCGGTGCATGATGCCAATTTAAAAGACGTGCTCAATATTGTCTCAAATATGTCGGGATGTTATTATGTTGTTCGGGGCAATATCTTACATGTAAAAGAATATATGAGAAAAGTTTTTTTAATTCCTTATGTCCATACTACGAGTTCGTCAGACACAAAACTAGGTGGAAATATGTTAAGCTCTGTCAATACTTCTAGCAGTAGCGGCGGCAGCTCTAGCGGCGGCGGTTCAGGCGGTGGAGGCGTTGGAGTAAAAGGAGCCTATAGGTTAAATTTTACAAATTCAAAAAAAGAAAATAACTTTTATAATGACTTACAAAATAATGTCAAAGCACTTTTAAGCAAACATGGCAGCTATACATTAAACCGTTTTAGCGGAGTACTGAGCGTTTACGATAAAAGAAAAAATATTTTAGCTATATCGCGTATGATTACAGATGTTTTAAAACAAGCGGATAAGCAGGTTTTGATAGAGGCAAAAATCTTAGAAGTTACACTTAATCATTCTCATCAACTCGGAGTGAATTGGAACTTGGTAGGTAAAGATATTTTAAAGGCAGGTGACAGTTTTACGCTAAACCAAACACTTGGATTACCTGGTACTACAGCAGGTAGTGCATCGTATAATTCAAGCAGTTTTCAAGCTGTAATCAATGCTTTAAATCAAGCAGGCAAGATAGATACGGTTTCAAACCCGCGTATTACGGTATTAAGCGGCCAGTCAGCAATCATCTCATCCGGCAAACTGGTGCCATTTTTTAGCAAATATATACAATTTACACAAGGAACATCACTTAGCAACAGTCAAGTAACATATACGCAGAGCAACATCTTAAACGGAGTTACTATGGGCGTTACGCCGACGGTTATGAAAAACGGAAAGATTATGCTAAATATCGTTCCAATCACTTCTAC
>WFMO01000255.1 GCA_015489055.1 Helicobacteraceae bacterium
ACACAATATTTTCATCAAAAAAAGAGCTCTCTATGCTGTTTAAAAACTCCGATTCATTATGAGAGTGGACAGATATGAATTTTTGATTATCTTTACATGTAAGAGAATATCTTGACGATAAAATACGAAGTAATTTTTTTGTTACGCGAGTATCCTCACAAAGAAGCGTATCAGCAGAACTTAGAGCATCCATAGCTCTAAGCGTGATATCTTGTATGTTTCCGATGGGAGTCGGAACCAATGTCAACATGTTTGCAACTTAAGCTAACAGTTTTAGTCTATCTGATAACGTTTTTTGAACTTCTCTATACGTCCGGCAGTATCAACCATACGCTCAGAACCTGTAAAAAATGGATGACACTCATTGCAAATATCTATCTCTAACTCAGGCTTTAAACTTTTTGTTACAAACGTATTTCCGCATGAACATGTAACTTTACAATCAACTAATTGGGGATGGATATCTTTTTTCATAAATCTTCCTTAATGAGATACGCTAATGTACGTATATCTATATATTTTTAAATCCGTATGGGGGCAGATTTTTAAGAGTGCAATTATATCTGAAAATTTCTTTATTTACAATAAACTCTTTGCCGCTACGCTAACTACTGCCGTTTCAGAGCGTAAGACCGTTTTAGTGCTTAATCTATAACATTTTTGCTGTGATAATTCATCTCTTTCATCTTGAGTAAAACCACCCTCGCATCCTATCAAGATAGTCTTAAAATCATGCTTATCAGGCAGCGCGTTATCACAAAAGTCCAGCACCGCACAATCAGGGTACTTAACAATAAACTCCACTAAAGAGTCGATTATTTCTATAGAGATTATACCTGTTCTGCCACACTGCATGGATGAGCTTTGGAGTATCCGCGTAAAACGATTTATATCTGGTTTAAAATTTTTTTGAGAACGTTTGCAATATATAAAACTGATTTTGCTAACACCCAGCTCATTTAACATTGGAAGAGTTTTTTCAACACTCTTGGTATCTATAACGCACCAACCTATATGAAAATATCTATCAGGCTTCATCTGCTGCACAGCTGACTTTAAAAGTTTAAATACCGCTTCACGTGGGGCAATACTTTCTAAAAGATAACTATGCGCAACTATTATATTTGTGCTATTTCTAAATATAACATTATCGCCGACTTTATGGTGTCGCACCTTTATGAGATATTTGTACAGTTCTCCTTTTACATGTAAAGAGGCATCTCCGGCTCTATCATCTAAAACATATATCAAATCCACATCCATAATGACATTGCAAGCATCATAAATAGCTCTATAAGCAACAACCTCTGTGCGTAATTTCGATATAGCGGTACGGCCTGAGGTACATTTTTAAGATATTTAAGTGGCTTTATTCGCTTGACCTCAAGGATGGTGATGATAATAGCTATGATGATCATAAAGATATTTGAAAGATCAAAAGACAGATGCTTAGATAAAATCAAAACAATACCCGTAAAGATGGCTGACGCTAAAAAAACAGCTGACAAAGGCGTCGTATAGGCCATCTGTTTTCTAAATGTAAATAGATCATTAGCCCGCATAAGCAGTAGTAAATTAACACATATCATAACTAAAAACAATACCACACTGTAGCCGTGTGCCTCCAATGAAGCATTAAACATATAATTCATAGTAAAATTTTACTATAATATGTTAAATCTAATATTAGGGCTATGCCCGAAAAGAGTTATCAATGACAGCAGATATCAAACAAGCATTACAGCTAATTTATAAACATACCCATGTACTAGCAACAGAAATTTTACCGCTAGAGCTTGCGTTAAATCGCATTATAAGTCAGGATATAATAGGAGTGCATAATCTTCCGCCGTTTGATAACTCCGCTATGGACGGCTATGGCGTCAGGTGTGCTGATGCGTCAAAAACGGTACAAATATCTCACACTGTTTTTGCGGGCGATAAAGATGACACCCAACTCCAACCGGGATTTGCCTGCAAGATAATGACAGGGGCAAAGATTCCTGTTGGATGTGAAGCAATTGTGCCTTTTGAAGATGCGGAGTTTAAAGATAACACAGTGACTCTGCCTGCAAATATCACGCCGGCAAAGCACATAAGACGCCAGGCAGAGGATATAAAAGCAGGTGACATACTTATACATAAAGGCACACTGATAAACGCATATCAAATCACTCTTCTAGCCTCGCAGGGATTAACACATGTAACCGTTTACAATAAACCG
>WFMO01000256.1 GCA_015489055.1 Helicobacteraceae bacterium
ATCAAAACGATTGAAGCCGACACTGATAGAGACAATTTTATGAGCGCAAAACAAGCAAAAGAATATGGTATAATAGATGAAATTCTTGTAAAAAAAGAATCAGAATAAAAGAGCGGTATATGCCAAAAACACCAAGAAAGCGTAGAAATATTGGGGATATAAAATTAGAAGTTGAAGATATTGCGCTAACATCTCAAAATGCAGATGCTCAAGCAGACGAGAATATATTTCCCGGCTTACAGGAGTATTCCCAAGAAGTTTTAGATGCTTTATCCAAAGATGCTCTTGTGCCTACTCCTAGTAATTTTTTATTATATTTTGATAGACTTCTTGAAAATAAAAGTAGCAGATTTAAAAAAGAGGTAACCTCAATATTGGAGTTGGAGGACAATAGCGGCAATGATACAAATACGCTAGAGCTGGAAAAAAGCTTGAAGTTAGGCTTTAAATCTATAAAAGATATCCTTTTTGTAGCGGCTGATTTATATAAAAATATATCTATCATGAACAAGATACTTAAAAAGAAAAAACTAGAAATAGACAATAGCGATGACAATCAAAGCGTAGTGGCAATTGTTAATACTTTAGAACATGACATGAATAAATTAAGCTCAATATTTACAAAGCAGATAGATAGCTTAAAAACCATGTATGATAAAACGGCAGGTATTGTCAAAAAAGTCGAAAATGAAACTATTTTTGACAATCAATTTGGTTTATACAATAAGAGATATTTCTTTAGTAAACTAGAACAGGAGATGAGTTTAATTGGCGAGTTTAAACATAAAAGCAGCATAATCGCAGTAGAGCTTTCACGTTTATTAGCGAAAAATAAAGATAAAATAGGTAAAAACACTTTATCGCTTATGACAAAAACAATAGCAAGGTTACTGTTAAAAACATCTAGAAGAAGCGATATAGTCGCACATTACGGCAATGGAGTTTTTGTGATGCTCTTAAAATATACTGATATCTCTAGTGCTGTTAAAGCTAGTCAAAGATTGATTGACTTGGTGCAAAATAGTAATTTTTTCGTTGCAGATAAAGAGATAAATCTATCAGTTATCATAGGTATTGCGCCAGTGATTACTACAAAGACATCAGAAGAGATTGTAGTTGAGGCATTAAAAGCTATGGACACAGCCTATGGCGATACCAGGGAGGATTATGCTGTATCTCCCCTTGCTGCAAAGGAGCAATAATGCAGTTAAATATATTAACATACCCCGATCCACGTTTAAAAAAGGTTTCAAAAAAAATAGAAGTTTTTGATGAACATTTACATAAGCTACTTGATTCTATGAACGAAGTTATGTTTAGCAACAACGGCATAGGTTTGGCAGCAATACAAGTAAATTACCCGCTAAATGCACTTATTATAAATCTTCCGGATGAGAATGGAGAACAAAGTCCGGATAATTTAATAGAGATTATCAATCCGATATTTATTGAGCAAAATGGAGAGACTACCTATCAAGAGGGCTGTCTCAGCGTTCCCGGCTTTTATGAGGATGTACAGAGATACGATACTGTGACTTTGAAATACCAGGATAGATATTCTAATGAACACACACTTGAGGCTGACGGTCTTTTAAGTATAGCAATTCAACATGAAATAGATCATCTACTAGGGAAACTTTTTATTGAGAAATTACCATATATGAAGCGTAAAAAATTTGAAAAAGAGTATAAACGGCGATTAAAAGAGAAAAAGCATAATCTATAATGAAAAAAGTAAAATGTGCAACATATGAGGGTATAGATGCTAAAGTTGTATATGTAGAGTCCAGTTTAACAAAAGGGTTGCCCTCTTTTAGTATAGTAGGGATCGCATCTACTGCAATAACTGAGTCAAAAGAAAGAGTTAAGTCTGCTGTTTTAAACCTTGGATATTCATTTCCTCCCAAAAGATTCGTCATTAATCTAAGCCCCAGTGATTTAAAAAAAGAGGGCAGTCAATTTGATTTGAGTATAGCGACTTTACTGCTTTTAGACGATAAAGAGATAGACATCTCAGACTGGTTTGTGTTTGGAGAGCTTGGTTTAAGCGGCAGTGTAAAAGAAAACAGATATTTATTTGCACTAGTTCTCTCTCTTGCCAATCAAAATTTAATAGATAAAGCCATAGTTCCAAAGGAAAGTCTCAGCAAGTTAACAAAGATTAAGAATGTACAATTTTTTGGGGTTTCTAATATTAACGAAGCATTAGATATTTTGCAAGATGATAGTGGCAATATCAAGGCAGCAGATTCAACAAATGTGGAGTATGAGTTTATAAAATCTTACGAAAATCTTTATTATATGAACAAGTATAATGAAGATTTTAAAGATGTTAAGGGGCAAGGTAGAGCTAAAAGAGCTATTTTAATCGCTGCAGCAGGTTTTCATAATATATTACTTGAAGGTAGTCCCGGTTGCGGTAAATCAATGATAGCTAAGAGATTGCGTTATATTTTGCCTCCGCTTAGTTTTGGACAAATATTAGATATTGCTAAACTTCAAGCCATAGAAGGCATGGAACCAGATTTTCTGCCCCTGCGCCCTTTTAGAGCACCTCACCATACTTCAACTGCGGCAAGTATTTTTGGAGGCGGTTCGTACTCTGCTAGGATAGGAGAGGTTGGATTAAGCCACAACGGCATGCTGTTTTTTGACGAACTGCCATATTTTACTAAAAATGTTCTTGAGGCGTTAAGAGAACCGCTTGAGGACAACAAGATACGGATTTCAAGGGTGAACTCAAAGGTTGAATATCCCGCAGATTTTCTTTTTATCGGGGCGATGAACCCATGTCCATGCGGAAATCTGCTAGATCAAAACAAAGAGTGCAGGTGTAGTGAAGTTGAGATTAAAAGATATAAAAATAGACTCTCTGATCCATTTTTAGACAGAATAGATCTCTTAGTAACTATGCAAAATGTATCTGCTGAGGATAGCGGCGATGTAACTTCTAAAGAGTTACATGCAGAAGTGTTAGAGGTTATAAAATTTTTATCAAAGCGCGGACAAACTAAGTTCAATGCAAAACTTTCAGATGAAGAGATAGGGCGCTACTGTTTATTGGATAAGGAGGCAACGCAAACGCTTAATGATGCCATAAATAGGTTTACCCTTTCTTTTCGTGCAATTAAGAAGATACAAAAAGTCGCAAGGACAATAGCAGATATAAACAAAAGTGATATGATACGAAGAGTAGATATTTTAGAGGCGCTTAGCTACAGAATAAGATAGTAATAGCGGTTTTTAAACAGCTATTACGAATTTAGTTACTAAAAATCCTCCGACTATCAACCATATGAACGTAAGTGCACCCGTATAAAGCGGAGCGAGTCCAAGACCTTTAAATTTGGCAAATCTAGTACCCATTCCAAGAGCTGTCATAGCCATAGTTAATAAAAATGTATCAATAATATTGATATGTCCAATAGTAGAATTAATCATATCTGATATATGCACTGAAGAGTGTGATGTATAAATCTGTATTATCGAATGCACACCGGCCATAACGATAAAATATACCGCAAACCAAGGAATAACAAGCTTTACGCCACTAGCTTTACCACCGGTTTTTTTGGCTTTAAATGATAGATATAGTCCAAGTATAATAAGCATAGGCGCTATAAGTATTACACGTGTCAATTTTACTATCACAGCATTATCGGATAAGATTGCAGGAGCATGTGGTATGGAGGCTGTAGCTCCGACAACTTGTGCTACTTCATGTATGCTCGATCCTGCATATATGCCAAATTGTGCCGGCGTTAAATGTAAAAATCCCGTTGCAGGCTGTATGATTGCAGCATATAGCACAGGATACACAAACATAGCAAGCGTTCCAAATACGACAACCATGCTGACTCCGACTGCAGCTTTATAGCTCTCAGCCTTTAAAACAGGTTCTGTAGCTAGAACTGCTGCTGCCCCACACACTGCTGCTCCGGAAGCTGTCAGCATTGATGTATCGGTATCCATTTTAAATATTTTTACCCCAATCCATGTACCTAAAACAAATGTTATGCTAAGCATAATCAGTGAGGCAAAAAAACCTTCTGGTCCGACAGCCATAATTTGCTGAAAAGTAATTCTAAAACCATAGAAAACAATTGCAAAGCGTAAAATTTTCTTACCTGTAAAAATAATTCCGCTCTCCCATGATGGAGGAAAATGATTGTGTAGAGTGTTGGCATAAAAAATTCCGATTGCTATACCTATGACCAAAGATGATACACCTAGATTATGAATTGGTGGCAAAGCCGCTATGTATGTAGCTGCAGCCGATACTAAAGCGACAAAAATTATACCGCTAAAAGTACCAGCTCTTTTTTCTTTAGAAAATGACATTAATAAATCCCTTTACTGTTACGTTTATAACATTATATTATATTTTTGCTCATAAGCAAAGTAAAATATAATTTAATTATTGTTAAATATTTTTGAATAAATTTTTTGGTTGAGAGATTATCAATCCAATTATATGGATTGATAAATATTAGCTTATAATTGGGTAGTCTCTAAAACCATATCTGGCTTTGAAGATATCTATACTAATCGTCAAAAGGTTTCTTTAGATCACTTTCAATATCTCCAGGAATTGATGAGATTTGCATAAATTGTCCCATTGACAGTAAAGGATAGCTAATTGCCAGGTAGTATTTTGGATTTAAAATCTTTGCTTTTCCATCAGATATTAATATCAGATATGGTAGTACAAGAGCATTTTTTAAACCAATTGTTTTTGGAAATGTCGATATTTTTTTATTTAATTTATATCCTACAACATAACTCCCGTCAGCTAATTTAAGATCAAATAAAAAGTTTTTACCATTTTTATAGCTTTTTAATTTTGCCAAAAGAGCTTCATTAGTACCTTTGTCTAAAGTAGCAAAGTCAGTATAATATGGCATTCCCCACATAAAGTGATATTCTGAAAGGTCATCAAATTTTAATTGATCAACAGAAGAATTCAGTCCCGTAAATACTGAAGTAATTTTGGTTAATTCTTTGTAAAAAAGAGCCTGAGAATAGCTATCTTGCATAAAAGCTTTGCCAAAGTAGATAGGATTTGTAATGCTTATTTGATTATCTTTTTTGTCAACATAAAGGCGCATCAGTGCTATAAAACCACGATCTTTTTTCGCAGCCTCTTGCTTTAACGTAGAATCTGTAAATAAAATAGTAGTCCCATCATTTAAGACATTATATTGTCCAACAATAGTAAAGCCGGCCTTTTTCAAATTTGCCGTCGCAGTTGCTACATTTTCATATGCACCTCTTAAGTAAGCTGGAACGTGATGTCCATCTGGCTTATTCATGGCTGCCATATCAAGAGGATTCTGTGCCGCATTAACTAAACCTGTAAAACCTATAACGGCTATTAAAGCCGATACTAATAATTTTTTCATTACCTCAAACTCCTTGTTTTAATAATCTGAAATTAAATTATACAATACATGCTAAATATTCTTACTTTGATAAAGAAAATCAAAACAATAGTATAAATAAGCTGTCTTGACAGAATATCTTATTGCTTTTTTTATTTAATTAAAGTAAATAATATTAATCATCATAATATATAATTATAGAATCAAAAAATATTTCAAGAGTATTGTATCATAAAATATTATAAATTATAGTTATTTTATCGGAGTTATATACATATTAAAATATCTTCCCTCAAAAGAAGGAGATTTTTCCATTACTCCGATATCTTCAACCATTGGCCAAACTCTCATAAGAACATCTCGCGCAGCTTCGGGATGTGCCATTTCTCTACCGCGTAAAAATACGCGAAATTTAACATGTTTGCCTTGCGATAGAAATTCGCGCGCATGTTTTACTTTATATGCAATATCGTTATCTGCAATTTTTACCGAGAGTTTGATCTCCTTGACATCTATTTTAGTCTGATTTTTACGTTGCTCTTTGAGCTTTTTTTCTGCTTGATATTTATATTTACCATAATCCATAATCTTGGCAACAGGAGGCTTCGCACCAGGGGCTATAAGAACTAAGTCTAAGCCTAGTTCATTAGCTTTTTGCATAGCTTCATCGGTGGATAGTATACCTAAAGATTCACCGCCGTCTATATTACAACGCACCTGTGTTACATTTATGTCATCATTCATGATAACTTGATCTCGTTTTTTATTCAAAAATTTACCTCATTAATTTTAGTTTTTA
>WFMO01000257.1 GCA_015489055.1 Helicobacteraceae bacterium
ATTTGATTAACAGAAGTATAAAACAGTAATATGAAATATAAATGAAATATTGTATAATAAGATAAAAAAGATATTACATGTGTGCGATTTTTGGCATCATCGGAAACTATAACTATAATTTAGCTAAATCGGCACTTGCTTTAATGAGTCACCGTGGTCCTGATTTTTGCGGCATAGTACAAGAAGAAAAACTGTTTTTTGCACATAATCTTCTACGCATTATGGATAACTCAAAAAATGCGCGTCAGCCATATTCGCATAAGCATCTTCTAGTCAGCTTTAATGGAGAGATTTATAACAAACAGGAGCTTCAAAAGATACTAGCACATGAGCAAACGGATATAAATGAAAGCCAACTCATAGCACTGGCATACCTAAAATGGAAAGAAGATTTTGTTAATCACTTAAGGGGAATGTTTGCCATCGCGATAAAAGACAAAAACAAACTGTATCTGTTTCGCGACAGGCTTGGTAAAAAACCACTGTTTTTTCATAACGGCAAAAGTTTTGTTTTTGCTTCAGAGATAAAAGCAATTATTCCGTTTTTAGAACATATAACACTAAATAATGATGCACTTTTGAGTTATCTTTCTTATCTTGCTCCCACTCCGCCGCATACCTTTTTTCAAGACATACATAAACTAGCAGCAGGAGAGTTTTTACTGTTTGAAAATGGTAAAATAATGATAAAACGCTATTTTGATATTTTACATGTAAAACCCTCAAATATCACGTCAAAACAATCGGCAAATAAACAGATAAAAGAGGATTTAATGGAGTCTTTACATCTAAGATTTCAAACGCCATCACCAAAAGCTATTTTGCTCTCAGGCGGCATAGACAGCGCATTTATCGCCTCTGTTTCAAAGAGCATGGGCCATAGTATAGATACTTATACGCTTGGGTTTAATGAATACAAAAATTATGACGAAAGTGATAATGCACAACGCTTTGCAAAATCTTTAGGGATTAAAAACCGCATTATAAAAGCTGACAAAACAAGTTTTATGGATTCATTGGATGAAACACTTCAAATACTTGATGAGCCGTTAAATGATCCTGCCGCACCGTTTTTAAATATACTGCTAAAGCATATCAAAGATGACGGATACAAGGTAGTTTTTAGTGGGGAGGGAAGTGATGAACTGTTTTTGGGGTATAGACAATATTTTGAATATCTTGATATTGAAAAGGCCGCTTCGCTCGCTCATAAAAACTGGCTAAAAAAATATTTTCGTGCAAATTTCTCAATGAACAGAGAGTGGGAATGGTACAAACGCATCTGGGATGGTACACTTTTATTTAGAACATCTGGTGAAAAATTTACCGACTTACAACAAAATCTTCTTTTGCGTCAAAATATTAAAGATAATCATTCCTATGAGTATCTTAAAGCATATAGAGAAAACTTTGAAAAAAGTGCTCATAACGATGAGAGTATTTGGTATAGTTATATTGATTTGAATATCTTTCAAGCAGAGCATTTTTTAAAAAAACTCGACCATGTCAGCATGGCTTCATCTATTGAGGCAAGAACGCCATTTTTAGATCATAAACTAGTTTGGGATCTCTTTAGCATAAAACCCTCAATCAAATATCAAGACAAAATAACAAAATCACTTTTAAAAGATATCGCATCACAATATCTTGACCAAAAAACGCTCACAAGGAAGAAAAAGGGATTTTCAACCCCCTATATGGAGTGGCTCATAGCATCTGATAAAATATCTTTAATAAATAAAGTAAATGAAAAAACAGGCATGTTTAATGATAAAATTTTAAATCAATATATTGCGCTGGCAAAAAAGGGCAGATTCAAGCAACACACGTGGGGCTTGTATGTACTATCTTGCTGGCTTAAAAAGTGGCTATTATAAGTGGATATTATATATCAATCTGTACTTAATTGTTCTATAATAACGCCGTTATCTTGTAAAAAGCGTGAGATAACTTTTGACTCATTATATTCATAAGGTGTGGCATATACTATGCGCTTAATTCCGCTGGCTATAAGATTTTTACTACACTCACTGCAAGGCTCTAATGTAACATATATAGTCGCGCCCTCTATGCTTATTCCTTTTCTAGCTGCCCAAATAATTGCATTCATCTCGGCGTGAATCTCGTATGTTTTAGACCATTCGTGATGCTCTTTTGTATATAGTCCGTGCCATTGCTCATTGCAGTTTGTATATCCTGAGGGAGTGCCGTTATAGCCTGTGCTTAAAATCCTGCCATCTTTTACGATAACGGCACCGACTTGTTTGGAGACGCATTTTGAAGCACTCGCTATCTCTTTTGCGATATTTATAAAATTATTGTCATTTAACATTTCATCCCTAAAGTTTAATTATGGTATTATAGCAAAAATATTAACCTCGTTATATGAGAGAATTTTGGAGCATCAAAAAATGGATATAAAACAGATAAAAGAACTTATGGATGATTTTGACAACAGCGGCTTATCGGGATTTAAAATAAAAAAAGATGACATAGAGCTAGAATTTTCAAAGACAATTACTGCCACTGCTGTAAGTGCGCAGCCGCAAACATTGCCGGCCGCACAGCCTACAACTCTACCGACACAAAACAATCAGTCTTTCCAAGATGTTAACGCAGATGCCATACTCTCCCCAATGGTCGGAACTTTTTACGCCGCCCCATCACCTGATTCACCTGCATTTGTCAAAAAAGGTGACACCGTTAAAAAAGGTCAGGTTATAGGGATTCTTGAAGCTATGAAGATTATGAATGAACTTGAAGCAGAATTTGATTGTAAAATTCTTGATGTTTTAGTCAGTGACGGTCAGCCTGTTGAATACGATATGCCGCTGTTTGCAATACAAAAGATTTAAACAATGACACAAATCAAAAGAATACTCATAGCAAACAGAGGTGAAATAGCTTTGCGCGCAATACGAACCATTAAAGAGATGGGCAAAGAAGCCGTTGCCGTTTATTCAACTGTCGATAAAGATTGCCAATACTTAAAACTTGCAGACAGCGCTATTTGCATAGGTAAAGGAGCAAGCAGTGAGAGCTATCTCAATATTCCTGCCATAATTTCAGCAGCAGAGATTAGCAACAGCGATGCAATTTTTCCGGGTTATGGTTTTTTAAGTGAAAATCAAAGTTTTATCGAAATATGCGACCATCATAACATTAAATTTATAGGCCCGACTCCTGAGATCATGAGCCTGATGAGCGATAAAGCAAAAGCAAAAGAGATGATGACAGCTGCCGGTGTTCCCGTTATTGTCGGTAGTGACGGAGCTATAGACGATATTGAGGTTGCAAAAAAGCGGGCAAAGGAGATAGGATATCCCATCATACTCAAAGCTGCACAAGGCGGAGGCGGACGCGGTATGAGAGTTGTTGAAGATGAGAGTTATCTTGAAAATGCGTTTTTAGCAGCTGAAAGTGAAGCGATTACTTCTTTTGGTGACGGTACTATTTATATGGAAAAATTCATATCAAATCCAAGGCATATCGAAGTACAGATAGTAGCAGATTCACATGGAAATGCTATACATGTAGGTGAGCGAGATTGTTCGATGCAGCGTCGCCATCAAAAACTCATAGAAGAATCACCTGCTACAATATTAGATGATAAAACTAGAGAAAAACTACACCAAACAGCTATTAAAGCAGCCAAATATATAGGTTATGAGGGTGCTGGAACATTTGAATTCTTGCTAGACGATCAGATGAATTTTTATTTTATGGAGATGAATACAAGACTTCAAGTAGAACATACGGTATCTGAAATGGTAGGCGATATAGATTTGGTAAAACTTATGATAGAAGTTGCGGAGGGTAAAAAATTACCAAAACAAAGTAGCATAAAACTCCAAGGGCACTCGATTGAGTGCCGTATAACTGCGGAAGACCCCGTCAAATTCCTGCCATCACCGGGAAAAATTAACAAATGGATCTCTCCCGGCGGAAAAGATGTGCGATTAGATACCCATGTTTATGCAGGTTGTATAGTTCCTCCAACATATGACTCTATGATAGCCAAACTTATAGTGCATGCTAAATCAAGATCAGAGGCTATAGCAAAAATGCATGTAGCACTGAGTGAATTTGAAGTAACCGGTATCAAAACAACAATACCTTTTCATAGAAAAATGATGCGAAATCAAGATTTTATATCAAATAATTTTACGACAAAATATCTTGACGGGTATAACGGATAGTTTTTTCTATCCCCTTTATTTACTATTGACCGACTGTTTTTGGCAGCCTTATAATACGAATATTGGAGTTTAATTTTAGCTGCTTGAAATATCTGCTTAAGACCTCTTTTCTTTTTTGCATCATCAACTGATTTATAATCTGTGCTTTTACATGTAATAGTGTTGTTTTAACAGGCTTACCGACTGATTGAAGATAAAAACAGATAAATCCGCCGCTTCCGTTAGG
>WFMO01000258.1 GCA_015489055.1 Helicobacteraceae bacterium
TCAATGCCTACGAGTGCTGATTTGAAGCTAAAAATATTTGCAAACGCCTTCATTCGTCCTGCAAAAGTAGAGATATCATTTTTTGTATTTTGTGGGTCATCTATTATCGCGCCTATATGTTTAAATGAACCGATTGATGATTGTGATTCATTAATATGCATAGGAATGAGATATTTTGCCATCAATACACTGCTTAAGAGCGATTTTAAAAGCATAGTTTTACCGCCTGCATTTACACCGGTAATCATTAAGACATTTTTAGAAAAATCTACACTGACACTTTTGGCGTTTTTTAAAGCAGGATGTTTAAAATCCACTATTTTGATATTTGTGTGTTTTTGTGAATGCATAATTACAAAATCTTTACTTTTTGCAAAATGGATTCTTGCCTGATAGTGATCAAATCTATTAAATTCTTTATTTATATAGTTCAAAAACAAAACCATACCGTGTAGTTTTTCACAAAACTCTTTGGTGTAGTCGTACAGCAAAGTCACTCTTTCTTGGTTTATATGCCTTATAGCCTCTTTTTCTTTTAACGTGGCATCAGCATAAACATAGAAATATCCACCGCTGCTTCTAGCAACCACGCTTCCTTTTAAAACATGATTAAAGCCTCCACGAACCAGCAGGCACTCTTCATCTTGAACTAAATGTATCTGCATATCTATGAGATACGGATTTAGTTTAGAACTATGTAAAAGGCGTTTTAATGTTGAGTTTATCTGATTTTTATGTGATTTAATTCTTTGATTTAATCCATAAAGTCTCTCATCTAAATCCTCGTTAAAATTACCTTTTTCATCAAAATATCTCTCTATATCTTGAAATTCATCCGGTATATTAACACTGTCAATCCATGAATGCACGATTCCAGAACTTTTTAGTTTTTTAAAATATCTTATATATCTTACAAGTTTTACAATCTCAAAAATCTGTGTAAAATTTAAAACGCCATGTTTTTTTAAATGCAGTAAAAACGGTGAAAAGTCATCTATTTTAGGCGGAGCTTTAAACTCTATGTTCTGTAAACTTTGTATAAATTCAAAATGCCGTTGCTGATCACCGTTTATATATAACGGCTGCTGTCTTGAAAAGAAGGATTTTAAAGAGGAGGTGTGCTCTACAAGATCTAAATTTTTTACAAGCTGATCAAACTTGTCAGGCTGTGTTACTGACATACTAATCTTATTATGCATATCCACGCAGCTTATAAGTTATATCACCTGCACCAAAGCCTATAATCAAACCTTTACCGATAGTTTGTACGACTTCGTTATCTTTTATAAGGTTTATATGATCTTTATCTTTTACCAAAGTATCAACGATTGTTGGATTATATTTTTTAAATTTCTCTTTAAAATCTATACTGCGGGAAATCTCACCGGCCGCATAAACAGGTAAAATAACTAATCTCTGCGTTCCTTCAAAACAGTTTATAAAAGCATCAAGATTATCTATAGTTCTTGAATACTTATGAGGCTGCCATATGATAGTTATCTCTTTTAGACCTTTAAGTCGTGCGTACTCTCTAACAGACTGCAGGGTTGCTTGTATCTCTGTAGGATGATGTCCGTAATCATCTATCACGACTCCGCCGTGATAAGAGTTAACAACATCAAAACGCTTACTTATTCCTTTGTATGATAAAATATTTTTACGGATTTGCTCTATATCCATCTCTTTAGATGCAGCTAAAATGGCCAAAGAAGCATCTATGGCAATATGTTTTCCAAATCCCCACACGTCAAATACTCCAAGCTCTTTTAACTCAAACCTTGTATGTGGCTCATCATCTATTAAAACATATTTAATATTTTTAATATCACAGCTTGGATACAAACAAATAACTCCATCTGAGCATACAGTCGCTAAAAATGGATCTTCCGCATTAACCACTTTATATTTTGCATTTTTTAAAAACTGCCTGTATGATTCATAAAACAGCTCATAATTATAATCATAATATTCCATATGTTCAGGCTCTGCGTTTGTCACTATCGCACAATAGGGATTGGAGTTTATGAAGCTTCCATCACTCTCATCAGCTTCAAAAATAACAGTATCGCTGTCTTGTTCATATCTGACATTTGATGCAAAACTTTTAGCTTTAGCGCCTATAATGGCACTTCCTTTCATAATAGCTGTCAATATAGCCGTCGTTGTACTCTTTCCATGCGCACCGGCTATAGAATAAACTTTTTTATCTGCTAAAATAAAAGGCAAAGCCTCTCTTCTTGAGAGCACTTTGATACCTTTTGCTTTAGCAGCCAATATTTCCGGATTATCTGGTCTTATTATGGCAGAATGGATCACTAAATCATGATCACTAATTGCATCTGCACTGTGACCGATATTTATTTTAATATCAAGATTTCTCAACTCTTGCGTAATCATGGTTTCAGATATATCTGACCCGCTGATTTGATGATTTTTAAACCGCATATATTGCGCTAGAGCAGAGATTCCAATTCCGCCTATTCCGATAAAATGAATTTTCATATACTAATCCGCCTTCATATCATCAAGCAAATCTTGTGCCTTTTTTGTAAAAACATTTATATAAAAACTTCTATTTTTTTCAACTTCATCCAAATCTGCCATTTCGTTTAAAAAAATTTCAAAATCAATATCAGCATCAACCAATACCTGATGCGTTTTCATAGAAGTTGAAAAATCTTCATCACCGCTTAATCCGCCGAGTATCTCAAAGAGTGCCGATGCATCTGTATGTTTTGAAGCACTGTAGTGCTCCAAGGCGTACTCATAAAGTGCTTGAAGTGTAGCAAAATCCTGCACATCATCCATATCCATAACTCTAGCAGACTCTAAAGTTTCTGTAAGTCTCTCTAGAGCCAAATCTAAAATATTTGCATAAAAACGCCCTAACTCATCTTCATTTAACTCATCTTGTGCTCGTTGCTGAAGTGTATATAGTTTTGCGATATCTCCATTTTGCTGAGCTTTTAACACATCTTCTTTTAAACTTGACATAAGCACTCCTTTATACGCATCAAAGCTTCTTCACTTTTTTGTTCATCTTCAACAAGAGCGATACGAACATAGCCATCAGCAGGATTTATGCCGTTTTTGTCTTCTCTGGCTAAATATACGCCTGGCAATACTTTTATATTATACTGCTCATAAGCTTTACATGTAAAGGCGATAGGATTTTTAACTTTAAGCCAAATATAAAATGTTGCCGGCGGTATTTTTATATCTAGCACCCTAGAGGCAATTTGAAAATTCTTTCTATATATAGCACGTGAACGCTTCACATGCTCCTCATCCATCCATGCCACAGCGGCTGCTTCTTGCAAAGGAAGCGGGGAAGCTGCACCAACGTATGTTCGGTAGCTTAAATATCTATTTAAAATAGTTTTATCACCTGCTATAAAACCGCTCCTAAGACCCGGCGCAGATGAGCGTTTTGATATCGAATTTACTACTACGATATTTTTAAATTCTAAATTATTGACATGTAATGATGCCTCAAGCAATGATGGAGGCGGAGACTGTGTGTATATTTCGCTGTAACATTCATCATTTAATAAGACAAAATCATGCTTTAATGCCAGTTTTACCCATTCTCCCAGCTCATCAAGAGTAAGAGTAGAGGCTGTCGGATTGTTTGGAAAATTGATTATAACAAAATCGCATCTACTAAGCTCATCCTCATCAATAACCGGTTTAAAATTATTTTCTTCTAGCAGATTTATATAAATTACTTCAGCGCGTGAAGCAATCGCTGCTCCTTCATATATCTGATAAAACGGATTTGTATATGCCATAACCGGATTCTGCTTATCAAAGAGCAAAAATTGCGGAAAATTAAACAAAACTTCTCTAGTTCCAAATGTCGGTATCACTTGAGTGTTATCCAAGTTGACACCAAAGCGTCTGTAAACAAATTTACAAATAGCTTTACGCAAATTTTCCTCACCGGCGGTTTTTGGATACTTATTTAGTAAATCGCTACTTTGACATAACTTTTGGCGTATAAACTCAGGAGTTTGAAACTGTGGCTCACCTATGGTTAATGTTATTGGTTTAAAATTACTATTTGGTTTGATATCTTGAAGCAGTTGATGTAATCTTTCAAAAGGATAAGGTTGAAAATGCATATAAACTTGACCTTTATTTTATAATGTCAAATTCTAACATAATAACTATTAATTCGCATTAAGATTACCTCTGCAGTAGCTTGAAGTTCTGTAATTACGTTTAATTATTCATATTGCATTTACAAATTTTTGATAAACTTTTCCTATCAATAATTAGACAGCTAGCGCGTTATTGATAATTTAAAAAGATAAGGATTATATCAATGGTTACAGTATTTACAAAATTTCCGATTAAGTCAGAGTTTTTTGAGCAGTATTCAAAACATTTAAAAGAAGCTGTTAAGCTACATAAAATGACAGAGCAGGAAGGTTTTTTACAGATGCAACTTTTAGCCCCGCAAAATATGCCTCATGCAGCCGAAAACAATAGTTTTATCATAGTCACTACATGGAAAGATATGCCAAGTTTTGTAGCTTATACCAAAAGTGAGGCGTTTTCAGAGTCACACAAAAACATGCCCTCTCGTGACTGGTTCGCAGGTTCGCCATCAGTAGAGATTTTTGAAAACATAGACCAATAAACATCTACAAACAACTAGATTCGAGTTCGCTGAAGATATTCTCTGACTTCAGCTAACTTTTTTGCGCAAAGAAACATTAGAACATTATATAAATTTTCTATTACACAACTGAGTCCGCCTGTTTTATGGGATGATGTTTGACGATAAGAATCTATAACCTCTTTATAGATTTTTGATTTTCCAGATAGATAATAAAAGCTCTGACAGTCACTATCGTCTAGTATATTAATTTGTACAATCTTATTGGCAATATCACTCATCTCAACAACAACTTCTTGTATCTGTTTTGGGGAAAGATTTGACATATAACACATCCTATTATTTTTTGTATAGACATATTATATATTATCTTTAAAATTTAAGTCGTTAGCAATCTAACATTTACAACGCTTTAACCCAGTTCATCATAGATTGTGTAGCTTTTTCATTTGGAGCCTGCATAAAGCTAATCGTAAAACCATCTCTAGTTTTAGCTATACCTATACTACGTGGTCTAATAGAGAGCATCTCAGGCACAGGAAGTTCTTTGCCAAAACAAAATATCAAATCTTTTGCACCTAAAATATCTTCGCTTAACACATGACCATCAATCTTTGATGTAAGAGCATAATGGTCAAAAACAGTTATAAATTCTGCAAACGGATGCTCTTTAATATTATTTTTTAAAATATCTATGATAGAATCAACACTATATTTACCGCCATCTATCTTTTTTACATATACCGGATACAAACCCTTTAAGTTAATAAACTCCATTGTACTACCTTATAATTTAATTTTGATATGATTATATATAAAAAACGACAATTAACGGCTATTTAAAAAATCTTGAGATAAAATTTAATACAAAACTAAGAATTATGCTGAGAATGATCATGGTAGTAATTGGAAAGTAGAAACTGAAATTTCCTTTTTTGATAAAAATATCACCCGGTAATTTAAAAAAATATCCTCCAAATAGATATGACAAAATACCAAGAATAATAAATATAGCACCTATTGCAAAAAAAATCTTAAACATACTAGTATTGTAACATATTGAAGGTACTATTTGTCAAACAAATATCATGTTTTCAATTATTTCGCAGGAGTAAGTGCCTAACAAAAATAAATGATATAAAAGTTAAAGTGAAAATTGCTATATAAAAAATATGAAATATATAGCACTAAATGATACAATAATTGAAAAATTACAGGCAGTAGTTAAATCAGATACAAGACATAATAGCAGAACAAGAGCACAAGTATTTTTATTAAATAAACAAGGCATAAAAATACCAGAGATTGCAAAAATACTAAATGTTTCACAAAGAACTCTTTATCATTGGTTTGATAGATTTAATAAAAAGAATTTAAATAGTATTCATGAACTTGAGGGTCGAGGAAGAAAGCCATTATTGAATATACAAGAGCATGCAGCAAGTGTAAAAATTCATATAAAAAAAACATAATTTCCATGAGATTTTCCTTGCATTTATACAAGAGTTTCCAACGCTTCAAATAACATCACGAACTCTTAAACGATTTTGTAAACAGATGGGGATGAGTTACAAACGAGCTAAAAAGTCTATTATGAAAAATAGTAAGTGGAAAAACTATTTTGATAAATATACTCAGCTGAAAATGATTAAAGAATGGAATAAACAAGGATTGTATTTACTCTACCTTCCTCCCTACTCACCTGAACTCAATCTTGTTGAGATGCTTTGGAGAGAAATGAAATACACTTGGATGGATTTAAATGTTTTAGATTCATTTGATGACTTTTACAAGCACATACAAAATATGCTTAATTTCTTTGGTCTAAA
>WFMO01000259.1 GCA_015489055.1 Helicobacteraceae bacterium
CGCTTTTCAGAAGGCTTACATCAGGCTTTAGAGGCAAAAGAAAATGTAGAAATCAAAGAAGAATCTCAAACCTTAGCGGACATAACTTTTCAAAATTATTTTAGAATGTATGACAAACTCTCAGGTATGACTGGTACCGCGCAAACAGAAGCAACAGAATTTGCTGAAATTTACAAGCTTGATGTTGTTTCTATTCCCACTAATATACCTATTACTAGAAAAGATTTAAATGATCTTATATATAAAACAGAAAAAGAGAAATTTGACGCGGTAATAGCGCAGATAAAGACGTTAAAAGCAAACGGTCAGCCTATCTTGATTGGTACGGCTTCCATTGAAAAATCTGAACTTTTACATGAACTTTTAAAAAAGCAAAAGATACCTCATACCGTGTTAAATGCAAAAAATCACGAACAAGAGGGCGAAATTATTAAAAATGCCGGCGTTAAAGGCTCTGTGACAATTGCCACAAATATGGCGGGTCGCGGTGTTGATATTAAGATAGATGATGAAGTAAAAAATTTAGGCGGTTTATATATTATAGGTACAGAACGCCATGAAAATAGACGTATTGACAACCAATTAAGAGGACGTTCCGGCAGACAGGGTGATCCTGGATGTACACAGTTTTATCTTTCACTTGAAGATAATCTATTAAGAATTTTTGGCTCAGATAGAATTAAAAGTATTATGGAAAGATTGGGTGTTGAAGATGGTGATTTTATTGAATCAAAAATGGTAACTAGAGCGGTTGAAAAGGCACAGAAAAAAGTTGAAAATCTTCATTACGAGGGTAGAAAGCAGATTGTAGAGTATGACGATGTTGCTAATGAGCAACGAAAAATCGTATATAAATTTAGAAACGAGCTTTTAAACGAAACATACGATATAGATAGCAAGATAAACGAGATTAGGGAGGAGTATTTACAGCATATCTTAACTCAATCAAATATTTTTGACGATACTTCTATGGAAGAAGAAAATTTAACAAAATTATCCAAGGTTTTAAAAGAAGAACTAAATTACCATATAGATTTACAATCCATAAAAGATTTAGAGTATAGCGATATGGTAGATTTTGTATATACCGATTTAAAAAAATCTTATGATGAGAAAATGTCTGTTTTAGATGAGGAAACAAAAATGCAGGTTCAAAGGGAGTTTTATCTTAAAACACTTGATTTTGCATGGAGAGAACATCTATATGTAATGGATAATATGAAAACCGGTATAAGATTGCGTGCATATAATCAAAAAGATCCATTAGTAGAGTATAAAAAGGAGAGTTTTAATCTTTTTAGCGAGTTGGTTGAAAGTATTAAATATGATACGATAAAAACACTGCATGTTATTGAATTTGAAGTAGAGTCGGCAGAAGAGGATGCCCAAAATTTTGCCAATCAAATACAACAGGAAAGAAAGCAAGATGAGGCTGCAATGCTTTTAAACAGACATGACAGTGATGATATTCAAGCTATTAAAAAGAAAGTAGCAAGAAATGAACCTTGCCCATGTGGAAGTGGTAAAAAATATAAAAATTGTTGTGGAAAAAGTGGACCTAAAAAAGGTGCCTTTGCCTCTTGAAACATAATATAGTATCTTATCTTTTAAAACGTTTCTTGCGTTTTGATAAAGATCAGCCTTTTATATTTCTATCTGCTGTACTCGCGTTTTTAGGCATAGCTGTGGGAGTTATGGTTTTAATTGTTGCTATGGCACTGATGAATGGATTTGATAAAGAGTTTAAATCTAAACTGACTATTATGAATTATCCGTTAACTATATTGCCAAAATTTTATGGTGCGGTTGATAAAACTTTACTAAACAGTCTGCAGCATAGATTCCCTAAGTTAAAATATAGTCCCTATGTAGTATCATCAGTTATTACAAAAAGTGGATCTTTGCTTGAGGGTGGATATATTTTCGGTGTAAATTTTAAAGATGAAGAGTCTGTCAATAGCATCTTGAAAAAATCCTTAAGAGGAAAAACAGTTCATCGTTTTGATGTTGTTGTGGGCAGATCTTTGCTTAATGAATATGATTTAAGTGTTAATGATAGACTGATGTATATATTTACACAAGTACAGCCAAACGGTTTTTCCGTATCGCCACAGCTAAAAAGATTTAAAATTATAAGTACGTTTCATTCTGGTTTGATAGCTTACGACAAGGCTTACAGCTATACTACGCTAAATTCTTTACAGCGGGTTTTAAACATTCCTTTTAATCAATATAGCGGTGTCCATGTTTTCTCCAAGCATCCACGAGAAATGATTAAAAAATTAAGAAAATTTTTGCCAAATACCGTTATTGTCAAAGGATGGTGGCAAGATAATGTAAACTTTTTTGCAGCTCTACAGATGGAGAAGAGATCACTCTTTATAGTTTTAATGCTACTTATTTTAATAGCAGCTATCAATATTATATCATCGCTACTCATGACTGTTATGAATAGACGCGCTGAGATTGCTTTATTGCTTTCTTTGGGTATTACAAAAAGTCAAATTAAAAAAGTTTTTTTATCTTTAGGTATGGTGATTGGAAGCGGAGGTATTTTAGCCGGTACATTGCTAGGTTTTTTAGGCATATGGATTTTGGGTAATTTTGATATTGTAAATTTACCAAAAAATGTATATCCAAGCACTACTTTACCTTTAGATCTAAGTGTATCAGATCTCTTTTTGATTATAGCAGGCGCTTTTATTATTGTAATCATCTCATCATATTATCCGGCTAAAAAAGCTAGTGACGTGGATATTTTGACTGTTTTAAGAAATGAATAAAATATTTATGCCTAAAATAGATTGTTAAAATTTTTTTTAGGCATAACAAGTTCAAAAGGTGATAAAAAAGTTCGCTTGATTATATTAAAAGGCGCTAATATAATATCCTTTGCTACGCTAGTTTGAATCTTTGGTTTATCTATGGTACCGGTTATTTTCAAGGATGTAGAGATACTATTTTTATTAAATAAAATATAGCCTACTAATGGGATTTTAGATAACGTTGAGGCTATATTGGTCTTAAGATTTAAAGCAATGTTTAGTTTTCTGGTTTTTAAATCAACTTTTCCTTTGCCGTATATATTTAGTTTTTTAGAACTCAAAGCTATCTCTTTTAATGTTAATATATTGTTTTTGTTATTAAAAGTACAATACATTTTTTGCGTAGGCAGTCCTTTGGTAGAATAATTGGGCAGGGAAAATGATGTTAGTGCCGGTACGGTGTTGACAAAAGCTAATATGTTATTTAAAATAGTATAATTCTTTAGTGTGGCGCCTTTTATTTCGATCAGTCCGTCATAGTCTGAGAGATCTCCTCTGACTGCAAAAGACAAAGTTCCACCAGATAACTCAGAAGTTGTAAAAATATGATTTATAAAATTATCATTAAATTTTGCACCAAAAAAATCGAAGTGTCCACGTGAGTTTAGTTTTAGATTTGCCTTTGCATTTTTGTATGTTAAAATTGCCGTCGCAGTAGAGTTGATGTATAAAATTTGAAGATTATCAAATAAAATTCTTCTGTTTTTGCCGGCATATAAATATCCATTATTTAATGTTACATACATGGCTTTAGGCTCGGCTTTTGATTTAAACTGATGTGATTTAAAAAAAGATATAAGTGCTAATATGTTAATGTTAGCTTTAGGTGAAGATATATGAATTTGCTTATTTACGAGGATGTTTATGTGATTATTTATTTTTAAATGTAGAGCATGCGATAGCTTGTTATAGTTGCCTGTTATATTATAGTTATAGATTTTTTTAGTATGTTCTATGATGATTGGATATGGAAAATAAATAGATCCATGCAATAAAAACAGTGTATTGTTTTTTGAAGAAATACTCAAATAGCCACGAGTTAGACTATATTGTTGTATTGGGGCTATAAAGTGTGCAAGTTTTGATAAGTTTAGATTTGCCTTCCAATAATTAGGGTATAAAGATATATCAGCACCAAATTGTTTTGAATACAGATGCATAATATGATTTTTGTCTATTAATTCTAAAGAAATAGAATGTTTATTATGCAGTATTTGATTAAATATTGGATGGTCAAACGCCAATTTTTGTATATATAAGTTGCCTGTTTTATCTGTAAAATTATATATGGCACTGATTTTTGCAGAGATATTTTTATCTGCTGTTAATTTAACGGGCAAAATAAAGATTTTATTTTTCTTGAGCTGTATTGACGCATGTCCTAAGGTGATATTTTTATCTCCTATTGCCCATCTGCTTAAATTGGTACTTGTAAGTGTTATAAAATGGTTGTAATTAAATTGTAACGGAAGATTAATCTGATTTAATTTTATAGAATGAAATTTAAACTTGATTAGATTTAAATTAATTTTACCTATTTGTTTTTGTATATTTATATGACCTTTAAGAGAGAATTTTATATTGTTATTTATATTTACTATTGTGTGCGGTATAGATATTTGACCGGTGTTTATATTAATTGGCAGGGAGACTTTTTTTAGCATGATTAATTGTTTACGATAGATCCAAACAGATGATGGAATATTTACTTTTGAGTAAAATGGACTTTTTGTATATATGAGTATTAACGGATGTGTTTTAAGAGTAATGTTGTGTTTGCCAATATTATAACGGAGCTTATCTATTTTACATGTAATATTTGCTGTTTGTTGTTTAAAGTTTATTTTACCGACCATATTGACTTTAGTATTGTTATTATCCGTAATTGTTAGCTGGTTTATATTCATCAGATTGTTATTTAAAGAAAGATTGGCCACAGGAGCATATACTGTATGACCGCGATAATTAAATAAAGAATTTTTTGTACTAAATGTTCCTTGTGCGTTTATGTGAAAATTATGAAGATGTAGCATTAACTGAAGATATGTATGAGTTTTTGACTTACTTTGGATGAAGGGTATTTTTATGTTGTAATATTTCAGTAAAGAATCCAATTGTTTACTTAGCTGTAGATTACCAAGTATATAGATACCTATTAGCGGGTCCGCACCAAGAGGGTTTATATATAACCAGCTTTTTTGCAAGGATTGATTTAGAAATATTGCATTTTGTGGATATATCTTTATAATGCCGTTTTGTATAGTTAATACTGTTTTTGGCGATACGATAGATGCTAAATTTTTATCAAACTTATAACTCATTTGATTAAAATCAATATTGAGTGCTAATTGTTTAAAGGCGTTAGCCGGATTGTTTAGATTTATGTATCCTTGAAAGTTATGCAGCGTGATACTTTTTACATGTAAAGCATTCTTAAAAATCCAAGGTGTTATAGATTTTGGTATAGCAAAGTAGTGTAAAATTTTTTGTATATTGGTTATGTTATGTTTGCTAGAGAGTCTGTATGTCAAGATATTTTTTTTGATATCAAGCGATAATAAGAGTGAGGTATTGGAATCTAATTTAGCTATAAGTTTTGCATTTAAACTTTTGTTACTGTGCTTTAGTGTGATATTCCCGGAAATATCGATATTTTGTTTTTGGTTAATCAGTTTTATTATATGTATATTAATATTTTTGTTTTTTGTTTTTATTACGCTTTTTAGTAACCATTGCGCAGAAGCGACATCTACAAAGCTTGGTTTGTTTATATTGTAATTAATAATAGAGTGTGTGTTATTAAATCTAAAATCTTTAACAGAGACCTTTTTTAGTATATCTGAGAGCTGTTGCAGATAGTGCACGCCGATAAATGTATCGTGCATATATGATTTGTTTGAAATAGAGGCGATATGCTGATTTTTCTGTATAGAGAGTTTGTCTGCTGTTACAATCAGCCCTTTATCCCATTTTATGTATAATTGTTGGATTTTTAAGTGCGTTAGAGATAAATTATCTATTTTAATACCATGTAATAATAAGCCAAATAATAAAAAAAGAGATAAAATTAAAATGAAAAAAAAGCTAAGAATTACAGAATACATCTTTGCAATTATGTTTTTTATATTTATATCTTTCATGTATTACCTAAATATGAATGTGCGTACTAAACAGATTATCTATATACCAAATGGTTCAATTGATAAAATTATAACACAGTTAAAACACAACAATAGTAACATCACAAAGCTAGATAGCTATATCTTAAGACTGTTTGGCTCGCCGCAACACGGATGGATAGATTTAAATAGTACAAATCTTACAAAAGCAGATTTTTTGTTTGCAATATCGCATGCTAAAGCCGCAAAATGCAATATAACATTAATACCGGGTGAGACCACCGTGATGTTTTTAAAGCAACTCTCTAAACAATTGCATTTAAAAGATGATAAACTGCAAATGTTTTACCATCGCTATGCATATGAACCGGAGGGGATCTTAGTTCCAAATACATATAGCGTTCCTATGGGCATTGATGCTAAAAGTCTTGTATTGCTGTTGCTGCATGAGTCTGATACGCAAATGAAAAGGTTGTCATATAGATTATTAGGACATTACAATCAAAAACAGTGGATAAGATATCTAATTATTGCATCAATAATTCAAAAAGAAGCTATGCCTGGGCAACAGATGTCTTTAGTTAGTTCAGTTATTTACAATAGGCTAAAAAGACATATGCCGTTGCAAATGGATGGGACTTTAAATTATGGAATATATTCACATAAGACAATAACCCCGCAAAGAATAAAAACTGACCATACTTCATACAATACCTATCTACATGTAGGGCTACCAAAATACCCCGTCTGTAATGTTGGCGTAAATGCAATAACTGCCGCAGTTTTTTCGGCTAAAACACCATATTTATATTTTGTGACTGCTAAAAATGGGAGGTTTTTCTTCAGTTGTAACTTTTCTACACACTTACATAACATCAAAACTGCTACAAAATGAAACATTATTTAAACTTTTTACAATCTAGCACAAAGCTTAAAAGATATTAACTTTGTTAGTGTTATTATAAGAACTACAAACCAGTTAATTTTTATAGATGATTTATAAAACAAGGGAGTTGGCGTGAATCAAGGAAAAAGAGTCGGTATTATCGGTGCCGGTAATGTTGGAGCAACTGTCGCGTATTCGTTGGCGGTTCGCGGTTCTTGCCACGAGATTATTTTACGAGACAATAAGATAGATATTGCAAAAGGCAAGGCGCTTGATATGAGTCAAGCTGCTTCTGCCGTTCGTTCACATACGGTCGTAACAGTTGCAGAGGATATGTCTGAACTGACAAATTGTGATGTTGTAGTAGTAACGGCAGGAAGTCCCAGGATGCCTGGTATGAGTCGTGATGATTTATTGATGGTTAATGCACATATTACAAAAGAGGTAGTTAGAGGGGTTGCAAAGTATTCCCCCAACGCAGTTATAATCATGGTATCAAATCCGTTGGACGCTATGACATATGTTGCACTTAAAGAGAGTGGTTTTAATCGCAGCAAGGTTATCGGTATGGCCGGAGTTTTGGACAGTTCAAGAATGGCTGCGTTTATACAAGAGAAGTTGGGATATGGCGGTGGTCAAATCAGAGCTTCTGTTATGGGCGGACATGGTGATGATATGGTGCCTTTGCCAAGATATTCAACGGTTGCCGGAGTACCTCTGACGGATCTGCTCAGTGAAGAAGAGATAGTTGAGGTTGTAACTAGAACTCGTCATGGCGGCGCAGAAATTGTAAATTATCTTAAAAATGCCTCCGCATATTATGCGCCGGCAAAATCAACTAGCATCATGGTCGAAGCAATTTTAAAAGATACTAAGCAGATATATCCATGTGCTGTTGCATTAGACGGTGAGTATGGTTATGAGGATATTGTTTCAGGGGTTCCGACCATGCTTGGTTCTAATGGAGCTGAGAAAATTATTGAAATAACATTGGATGAAAAAGAAAAACAGATGTTTAGTAAGTCGTGTGCTTCGGTTTCAAGATTGATAGATACGTTGAACCAAAACAATTTTTTTAAGGAGAATAGTACAAAATGAAAACTAGAATAGAAAAAGACACTATGGGAGAGATTGAGGTTCCATATGATGCATATTGGGGCGCACAAACACAACGCTCTGTTGAGAACTTTAAGATAGGTGAAGAGACTATGCCGTATGAAATAACTCGTGCATTTTCATATTTGAAAAAAGCTGTAGCACTGGTTAATAAGGACTTAGGAAAGTTAGATGCAAAAAAAGCTGATGCAATTGCTAAGGCAGCAGATGAGATGTTGGCTGGAAAATTGGATGGTAATTACCCTCTTGTCGTCTGGCAGACAGGTTCAGGAACTCAATCTAACATGAACAATAACGAAGTTCTGGCAAATAGAGCCACGGAGATTTTAGGCGGTGATTATAAAACACAGAAGCTGGTTCATCCAAATGATGATGTTAATAAATCACAAAGTTCCAATGATACGTATCCAACCGCTTTGCATGTAGCGTCTGTAATCTCTATTGAAGAAAGATTGCTTCCCGCAATTGTTAAACTTAAAAATACTCTTGATGAAAAAAGTATAGAATTTAAAGATGTGGTAAAGATAGGCAGAACACACCTTCAAGATGCTACGCCTATTACACTGGGACAAGAGATAAGCGGTTGGGCAGAAATGCTCAATAAATGTGAAAGCATGATTAAGGCCGCATTAGATCCAGTTAGAGAGTTGGCTATTGGCGGAACAGCCGTAGGAACAGGGCTTAATGCACATCCTGAGCTAGGCGAGCGTGTCGCTAAAAAGCTCTCAGAATTAACAGGACATCAGTTTGTAACTGCTCCAAATAAATTTCATGCACTAACATCGCATGATGCGCTTGTGTTTGCCCACGGTGCTTTAAAAGCGCTTGCAGCAGATATGATGAAAATTGCCAATGACGTTAGATGGTTGGCAAGTGGTCCGCGATGCGGTTTAGGCGAGATTGAAATACCTGCAAACGAACCGGGAAGTTCTATTATGCCTGGTAAGGTAAATCCTACACAAAGCGAAGCCGTTACTATGGTTGCATGCCAAGTTATGGGCAATGATGCAACAATCGGTTTTGCCGCAAGCCAGGGTAATTTTGAGTTAAATGTATTTAAGCCTGTTATCGCATACGATTTCTTACAGTCATCAAGACTTTTAGCTGATTCGATAATATCATTTAACGATCACGCAGCAATAGGCATTAAAGCCAATCTTGATAAAATAGATCATTATCTTCATGATTCATTAATGCTAGTTACCGCGCTTAATCCTCATATAGGCTATGAAAATTCAGCTAAAATTGCTAAAACTGCTCATCAAAACGGTACGACTTTAAAAGAGGAAGCTGTTAAGCTAGGTTTTTTAACCGCAGAAGAATTTGATAGGTATGTTGTACCAAAAAATATGATTAAGCCGACAAAATAATTTAACTAATTCAAGGAGATATATATATGAATATACATGAATATCAAGCAAAACAGATTTTTGCAAAATATAGTGTACCTACACCAAGAGGTATTGTTGCCAATACACCAGATCAAGCTGCGGCTAATGCGGCTGAATTAGGAGGCAGTGTTTGGGTTGTAAAAGCTCAAATACATGCCGGAGGTCGTGGTCTTGGCGGTGGTGTGAAGCTGGCACATTCTGTAGAAGAAGTCAGACAATTAGCAAGTGAAATCTTGGGTATGAATCTTGTAACTCATCAAACAGGTCCACAAGGAAGAAGAGTTCATAAGGTGTATATTGAAGAGGGCGCTGACATCCAAGATGAATTTTATCTTGGCGTTGTTTTAGATCGTGCAAAAGAGATGCCTGTTATCATGGCTTCTACCGAGGGTGGTATGGAGATAGAAAAAGTTGCACAAGAGACACCTGATAAAATTATTAAGGTGGCTGTTGATCCTACTATTGGTTTTCAGGGTTTTCATGGACGAGAATTGGTTTACGGTCTAGGCATTACTGACC
>WFMO01000260.1 GCA_015489055.1 Helicobacteraceae bacterium
GCGTTTTCATATAATGTTTGGCATTTATTATTTTTACAATCAAGCACACGAATAGGGTTTGTGTCTTTTCTTCTAACACAGTCATCGCAGATATCATCTAGATGATTTTCTAAAAATTCCAGTAGATTGTCTCTATATTGCGGCATACAATTGCTATCACCCAATGAGTTTATCTTTAGTTTAAAATCTATGTTAAGGTTATTTAAAATATCACACACCATCATAATAATATTCATGTCTTCATAAACACTGATTTCACCAAAACTCTCAACTCCAAACTGATGAAATTCACGCAAACGTCCTTTTTGGGGGCGCTCGTACCTAAACATGGGACCGTGATAAAAAAACTTATACTTTCCACCGGCTTTATCTAGTTTATTTTGTATAAATGCACGCACTACTCCGGCAGTTCCCTCAGGACGAAGACACACATCATGCCCGCCTTTATCTATAAACTGATACATCTCTTTTCCGACTATATCGCTTGATTCTCCGACAGAGCGTTTAAAAAGTGCAGTCTCTTCAAGAAGCGGTGTTTCTATATAACTGTAACCATAGTTTTGAGCCACATTTGTTGCGGTTTGTAAAAAATATTGAAATTTATTTGAGTCGATTATATCGTTCATGCCTCGTAATGATTTTATCATTTAATATTACTCTCCTATAAATTTTGTTATCTGTTTGGTTATATCATCTACATGTAAAGATGCGTCAATGCACAGCGTCTGTATCTTTAAAAGCTCGCTGGCATGAAGCAGTGCTTCTTGAATATCTAGAAGATATTTAGTTCCGCGCATTTCAATTTTGTCGTGATGCTTGGTTGCTAATCTTAAATTTAACTCTTTTTGGGATAATTTTAAAATTATAGCTTTTTTTGGAAAAATATTATCACATGCAAATGAGTTTAGTTCGATAAGTTTTTGTAAATCGGTGGTTTTACCCGCATAAGCTATGCCTGATATTACGCTTCTGTCGCTTATGATAAGATTATTTAGATTTGGTTTTATAGTACGCTTTATATGTTCTGCTCTGTCTGCTAGAAAAATAAACAGTTCTGTTAAGGGATTTTGTATCTCTTTAAATAAAACAAGTTCTCGTAGCTCTTTTCCGATATCTGTACCGCCTGGCTCTTTTGTGAAAACTGCATTGGGATATATATATTTTAAAGCATTGATTTGCGTACTTTTGCCGGCAGTGTCGATACCCTCAATCGTAATATACATTTATATATCACTTTTAAGAAGATACTGAACTTCTTGAGGTACGAGATGTGTAGTTTTTCCGTTAAATTTGATAAGATTTCTAACAATAGACGAGCTTACAAAAGCATGTTTAAGGCTTGGCATCAAGTAAACAGTCTCAAGAGTCTCATCTAGAGAATGGTTTAAATACCCGATTTGGAGCTCAAACTCAAAATCACTAACGGCTCTAAGTCCTCTGATTAAAACCGAAGCATTAACACTTTTGGCAAGTTCAACGGTTAAGTTGTCAAACCCCACAACTTGTGTATTTGGTATATCTTTAGTAGCCTCTTTTGCCATCTTTACTCGCACTTCAAGAGAGAACATCGGGTTTTTGTCGCTTGATTTTGCTACTGCCACTATAAGTGTGTCAAAAAGTTTGACAGCTCGTTTTACAATATCTACATGTCCGTTTGTAATTGGATCAAATGTGCCTGGATACAGCGCAATTTTATTCATTTTCGTCCCATCTTTTATATAAATCATTTTCTATGCCAAGCATATCAAACCATTTTCCAATCATAAAATCCTCCATCTGTTTTAGAGTTGTTTGTTGACTGTAGTAAGCTAAAACCGGCGGTGCTATAATTACGCCGAGTTTTGAGAGTTTATGCATATTTTCAAGAGAAATAGCGCTAAATGGCATCTCGCGTGGCGCTAAGAGTAGTTTTTTATTCTCTTTTAGCATCACTGCCGCTGCTCTTGTTGTTAAATTATCAGCTATTCCGCAGGATATCTTTGCAAGTGTATTCATGCTACACGGTATTATCATCATAGCATCAACTCCAAAACTTCCTGATGCTAGTGATGAGGCTATATCTTTGTCATAATGCAAAGTAATATGATTTTCATATTTTAAGACTACCTTGGCATTTTTAGAGATAACTAAATGTTTTTGTATATTATCTGGTAATAATTCCAGTGCTTTTAGTCCCAAATTAGCACCGCTTGCCCCGCTAATAGCCACCACTATCTTCATTGAATCTCTACCATATTTGGACCTATTATCACAGCTTTTAGTTCTTTGCCGTCGTTTCTTACGATATTTATAGTATCTCCTTTGCGTCCGCTTTGTAGGGCTTTTGCACTAAAAATTATACTTATGCCACCTTGATTTAGTGTAGCGGTAACATTGTGACCTCGTCTTACTAGACTAAGGGGTTGTATGTTTCTTTTTAATATAATCTGACCCGATTGTATTGTAAATTTGCTTTGATATTGATGATTAGATATTGATACTATGGGCATACCGTGAAAATTTTTAAAATTTACAAATTTTTCTTTAGTATTAAATGCCGTAAGTTTAACGTGGCGTTTTATCTTTTTTGTTGCAACTACAATATTTATTTTGGCTTTTAATATAAAATTAAAGAAAAACTCTCTATGCCTTGGTGTGATTATATAGATTGTTGAATAATTATTTAAGAGTGCGTAGTTCGGAATTGTGACAGTGTATGAGTCTGGAAGACGGCTCATATAAGACATTGGCATTACCTTTAAGCTTATGATGTCGAGATTTGGATATTTTTGTAAAAAACTCATACGAAGTTTTTGGGTTATCTTTGACATGTCTATCGGGCTTTCTTGCGTAAATGTTACATAAGCAATATGAGAAGAAAGTTTATAGCCGTGTTTATGGAATATATTTTTTAGTTTATATAAGCTAAGCATTATCTTGTGTTGACCTGTATTATATCGTGTTATGATAAAATTATGTTTGATATACGGCATGATATTTGATGCATAGATAATGTTTGTATTTGTTGTGTAATTTCGTTTTAAAGTATATGCATGTAGTATATTAAGAGATATTATTAATAAAAATATATATTTTGGCATCGATATTTTACCTTTGGTTTATATTTTAACATATATGAGAAAATAATTATAGTATTATAGTCATGTTGGAGTAAAAAATGCCTTTAAATAAAATTAATATTGAGTCATTATCATCATTGCAGAGTTTATGTATTGATGATATTTTACGTAACGGCTTCTTGTTTACCTTGTTTGATAACCAAGACGAGCTAGAGTTTTGTGTTAAAACCGAACTAGATATTTTAAAAAACTTTTTAATTTCATCATCTTATGATACAAAACAATATATTTCATCGGGTAAGAGATATTTTCAAGCAGGCATCTCTTTGGCAACCATAGATGAAATCGTAAACTTTTTATTAAATAAGATTGTAGAATTTTATTGCATGACTCAGGATTTACAACAGATTGTAGAGCTATATGAAGTAAGTTTGGATTTTCAAACACAGGGATATTTTTATTCATCTTTTGATTATTTTTTAGATAGATTGCGCAAAAGAAACAAACAACATGATGACACCAACTTGCAATCTCTATTTACTCTTCATCTGTCGTGGCTTGAAAATATGTACATGGAGGTTCAAAGAACCGGTTTGTATGATGCTATGCTTGTAAGAAATACGCCCTTTACTGATAAACTCACTCTTTATAAAAAACAGTATCAAAAATTTTCAGATGATTTTGAACAACTTTTAACTCTTTATGCCAGATTTTACAAACAGATACTTATTTTGCATTATATGCTAGAGAGAGAAAATTATACAAGAGCATATGAGCTTGTTCAGTCTATAGAATTATTAACCGTTGAGATAGAATCAAGTCTTAGCATAATTAATGTTTTGGAAATAGAACATGAAAACAGATATGATGCCCTAACAAATGCTCTCTCACGCAGACTAATGCTGCCTATTTTTGAAAAAGAGATGGATATTGTCCAAATTTCAGGTAAATCGCTTATAGTAGCCATGCTAGATATTGACGATTTTAAAGTCGTTAATGATACTTACGGGCATTTATGCGGAGATGAGGTTTTAAAAAGGGTTGTAAAAGTATGTAAAAAGCATTTAAGAAGCACGGATTATATTTTCAGATATGGTGGGGAAGAATTTGTTATTTTATTAAATGCGGTTAATTTATCAATATCTGTTGATATTTTTGAAGCCATGAGAAAAAAAATAGCTAACTGTGTCGTTACATGTAGAGATGGAAACAGAGTGTCTGTGACAGTAAGTATCGGTGTGCACCAAATATTAAGCCCTGATAAAAATGATTTTTTAAGCTTTATTGAAAAAGCTGATAAAAATTTATACAAAGCAAAAGCAAATGGAAAAAATATGGTATTTTTTGAGAAACTTGAGTAAAATATTGCACTGTTTATAGGTATAATTACGTAAAGGTTTTAAGATGAATACTAAAAAAATAGATAATGATTATGTTTTATCAACTTATGGGCGTGCAGATATTGAGTTTATACGAGGCGATAATGCAACTTTGTATGATACAGACGGCAAAGATTATATAGATTTTACATCAGGTATTGGTGTTGTAAGCGTAGGGCATGCAAATAAGCGTCTAAGTAAAGCTTTGTGTGAGCAAGCCGATAGACTTTTGCATGTATCAAATCTATATTACATAGCACCACAGGCTCAAGCCGCTAAAAAGATAGTTCAAGCCAGCGGATATGATATGAAATGCTTTTTTGGCAACAGTGGCGCCGAGGCTAATGAAGCGGCGATAAAAATAGCAAGAAAATATGGTGAAAGAGATGGAGAGATAAAACGGTATAAAATCATTACCCTGCAGCACTCTTTTCACGGCAGAACTATTACAACCGTGAAAGCTACAGGGCAGGCAAGTATGCATAACTATTTTGGACCGTTTCCCGACGGGTTTGTTTATGCAAACGATATTGATGAAGTTGCAAATCTTGTTGATGGGCACACAATTGCTGTTATGATAGAACTTGTGCAAGGAGAGGGTGGGGTTGAGCCTCAAGTACAGAAAAAGGTACAGGATTTAGCCAAATTTCTTAAAACTAAAGATGTATTGTTGATTGTGGATGAAGTTCAAACCGGAGTATATAGAACGGGTAGTTTTTTAGCTTCTAATCTTTATGAGATAGAACCAGATATCATTACTTTGGCAAAAGGAGTAGGCGGAGGTGTGCCTGTGGGCGTTGTTATGACAAGGTTAAAAGAGATTTTTTCTCCTGGTGATCATGGCTCTACTTTTGGCGGAAATTATCTCAGCTGTGTTGCTGTTTGTGAGGTATTAGATATACTGCAAGAATATGAAAAAAGTGGAGAGTTAGCCCAAAGCATGATGTATTTTAATAAAATATTGGAAGATTTTTTCAACAAACATCGGAGTATTTTTATTAAAAAAGTTGGTATCGGTATGATGTGTGGTTTAAGAGTAAAAAATGCAGATATTCTTAGTAAGATTATAAACAGTGCAAGAGAATCAGGCGTTATGGTGCTAAAAGCAGGACGCAACACCTTGAGATTTTTGCCTGTGCTGACTATTTCTAAAAAGGAGATAGATGAAGGCTTTATACGTCTTAATCATGCTGTATCTAAGCTTTAGCGAGGCGTTGTTAGCTGGGCATTTAAAGCTTGAAGATTATATATCTTCACTAAAGCAAAGTGAATTTTCCTATGACTATAAAACCAATAAAGAAAATAGTTTAAAACTAAGAGATTCATGGATACAACCTATCAATTTCTCATACAATTACTCAAAAAGTAATCCATATAACAACGCTCAAACTTCAAAAAATACGGCTATCTCAATCAGCCAGCCGATTTTTGAAAGTGGTGGCATATATTACGGTATAAAGTACGCAGGTGCGCTTAAACGATATACAAATCTATCTATAGATGTACAAAAAAGAAAGCTTATAGCTCAGGCTGTTTCTCTTTTGATCCAGATAAAGCAGATGCAACTGCAACTAAAACAGCAAAAATTAAATATAGACAATGCCAAAATCAATCTTTTGCAAATTAAAAAACAATATATGAGCGGTCAAGTTGATTCAGGTTCTTTAGATAATGCGATTATTCAAAAAAACAGTGCGATGCAGACCTATTTTAATGAACAGACATCCAAAGCAAAGCTAATATCGCAATTTAAAACTATAAGTGATTTAAATTACAACAAAGCACAGATACCTACATTTAAGCTTATTACTAAAAAAATATTTTTAAACAATAACCTTCTGATAGATGAACAAAATGCCCAAAAGATAGAAAATATGTATCATGAAAAAGTTGTACGCTCCAAGTATCTGCCAAGTGTCAGCTTTAATGCCGGCTATAACTGGCTAACTACAAACAACCAAAGTTTTGGTAGAAATATTACAAATTCGGCTACAACAGATTATTATAATTATGGCTTAACTATCTCTATGCCGATTGATTATAATGCTCACAGAGATATCGAAGCCTCTAGGCTTGCTTATTTAAAATCTCAGGATCTGCTCATCGATCAAACAAGAGCTTCTGGGGCTATCTTTAAACAGGTGGTACAGAATTTGCAAAACTATGATAAAAAGATAGGACTTGCAAAACAGAGCGAAAAACTATATAGCACTCTTTTACATCAAACAATACAGCTATACAGCGTAGGAAAAAAAACTATATATGATGTAGATACATTAAAAAATTCTCTGAAAATACAAAGTCTAAATGTTAAAATCTTTCAATTAGATAAACAGTTATCGTTACTAAATCTTTACGAGCAGCTAAATAATGCGGTTTAGTAGATTTATGAATAGTTGGCTGTATGATAATAACGGCTATTACGCCTCATATAAGCCCATTGGTAAAAATGGAGATTTTTATACATCAGTTAGCACATCTAAATTTTTTGGCGGCAGTATTGCCAAACATATAATATCACTTATAGAGAGTGGATTTTTAAGTAAAGATGCCGTAATTTGTGAAATAGGTGCCCATCACGGATATTTACTGGCAGATATTATAGAATTTATTTATACGTTAAAACCTGAATTGATTGAGAGCTTACAGTTTGTGATTATTGAAAGGTTTGATGCCCTTATAAAACAGCAAGCTGAGTATTTTAGGACTTCATTTGGTGATGCTATTAAACTCTCACATTATTATACGCTTGATGAGCTTACATGTAAAGAAGCATTTTTTATAGCCAATGAGATATTTGATGCTTTTGGATGTGAACTGTTTTATGATGGTAAAATCGCCTCAGTTGTAAACAATAAAATTGTATTTGACACAGTCGATAAAAATATATCTTATAAAGCTAAGAAATATCATAAACAAAAGGGTGAGATTGCAGTCGGGTATGAAGAATTTGCAAAACAGATGTATAGTTGTGCAGAGAAATTTGAATTTATGAGTTTTGATTATGGCCAGATGCAGGCAAGACCTGATTTTTCTCTGCGTGTATATAAAGAGCATAAAGTTTATCCGTTTTTTGATGAGTCGATAAATGTATTTGATATGTATAAGCGCGCAGATATAACTTATGATGTGACATTTGAGCATGTAAAAGATGCATTTGTACAAGCGGGTGTTGAATTTATCGAACTAAAAGCCCAAATGAGCGCACTTGTAGATATGGGTATTTTAGAACTTTTACAAATATTAAAAGATAAGACCGCAGCCAAGATTTATACTCAAGAGGTAGATAAAGTAAAACCTCTTCTCCTTCCTGAGTTTTTAGGAGAGAGATTTAAAATGATAAGGTTTAAAAGAGATTAATACGACTCACAGCTTTTATGAATAAACTTTTTATATTCTTTAAAAAGAGTTGTTTGATATTTGTTCTTATTATATATTAGATACAATTCTCTTTTTAAATCAATATTTATAAGCTTTATTTCAAAAAGTTCTTGTCGTTCAAGTTCTTTTAAAACA
>WFMO01000261.1 GCA_015489055.1 Helicobacteraceae bacterium
GTCTGCATGCCTTAATATCAGTTGTGCCAGTCTTGTTTTTGTATCACAAAAAGCTATCTCTTCGCTAAACTCTTCAAGCTCTCTCATCTTATCTGCAAAATATGAGAGAAAGGCACTGTTTAACTCCGGGTACTCAGCAATCCACTGCCGCATCTGTTTAATAGGAGTTCTTAAGATGACACTTTTTGCCGTTGCTAAAAACTCAACATCATGTTCTTTTCCGTCAAGTAGCGGAAGCAGATCAAATATATCGCCACATTCATATAAAAACAATGCAATGCTTTTACCGCTTTGTATATCCATACGCGTCATTTTAAAACCGCCGCTTGCCAGTACAAAAGAGTATCTGTCTGTTTGCGTATAATCAATAATATCATTTTTATGGTACGCAAACTCTTCAAACTCCTTAGACATCTGTCTTAGTATATCTTCTGGTACATCTTTAAAAACCGGCGAGCACTTAAGTGTCGATATAATAGAGAGAGAATCCAAAGAACTTCCTTTTTGCTTTGATTATAGCAACTATAGACTTTTTAAAGTCTTAATATAATACAATAATATCATGGATTCGATTATCACGGCAATTGCGGGCATATACATATTTATCATCATGGGTTTTATCGCTAAAATGAGTTTAAAGCAACAGATAGATGATAAAACGATCACCCTTATAAATGTTTATTTTTTACAGGTTTTTTTAACATTTTGGGGATTGTTGCTCCAACCGGTTAATATAGATTTTCTTTTTGCGCCGCTTGTATATTTTGTTATCATATCTGTTGTTTTGTTTTTTACGATAACAACGGCAAAAATATTTTTTAAAGATAAAAAAGAGCGTTCCATCGCAACAATAGCCGCCATTATAGGCAATACGGGAAATCTTGGCATACCGATAAATATAGCGATTTTTGGCACCGCTTCTATACCCTACACCACAGTCGTAAACCTTGTAAACGTAGTTATAGTTTATACTTTTGGCGTATATTACTACTCAAGAGGCAGTTTTACAATCAAAAATTCTTTAATTAATATCTTAAAACTGCCTATTTTATGGGCTGTTATTATAGCTGTAATGCTAAGCGTGAGCGGATACAGACCGTCTAAAGTAGTTGAGGGTACGCTTATGATGGGAGCATATGCATCTATGACGATGCAGCTTTTTTTATTTGGCATCTATCTTTATGGAACAAGGATAAAAGAGATAAACAAAGTGCTACTCTCTTATGTAAGTGCTGTTAAGTTTATAGTTTTGCCCTTTGTCGCGTTTGTTGTTCTTTATTTACTGCATCTGCCAAGCATAGTAAAAGGCGTAATTTTTATAGAGCTTATGATGCCCCTCGCCGTTGCCAATGTAAATCTTTCATCACTTTATGAGTGCTCGCCAAAAGTGGTAACTGTGTTGGTGTTTGTTACCTCACTTTTATTTTTAGGCACTATCTTTGCAACGATTAGAATTGTACACTTTCTTTGATATTTGCTAAAACTCCACTAATTAGTCTCTCTCTGGACTGTCTTGACGCCCATGCTATGTGCGGTGTGATAAAAAGCCTATTTCTATTTTTTACATTTAAAAGCGGATGGTGCGGATGCATAGGCTCATTTTCTAGCACGTCCAAACCAAAAAAGATATCTTTTTCATCAATGAGTTTTGCAACATCTTTTTCATTGACAATGCCTCCTCTGCCAAGATTTAAGATAACTGCATTGTCTTTACATGTAGATAAGTCTTCATAAGCCAGTAAATTTTTAGTAGTTTTATTAAGGGGTGCGTGCACGGAGATAATATCGCTGTTACTTAACAACTCATCTAGTGTGACTCTTTGAAACTCTTTGTCTTGATGCTTGCCGCTTGTTGAGTAATAACTGACATCACATCCAAAAGCCCTAGCTGCATATGCAACTTTCTTTCCGATAGCGCCAAGCCCTATAATTCCCCATTTCTTACCACTTATCTCAAAATAAGGATAGGAAAGATCACAAAAAATCTCACTCTTAGACCAAAAACCACCCTTAACTGCTTCGTCATAATATCTTAAATGTCTTGTTAGATAAAAAAGCATAGCAAAAGTATGCTCAACAACAGAGTCAGTAGAATATCCGCTTACGTTTTTGACCTTTATATTAAGCTCATCTGCCGCTTTGATATCAATATTGTTAACCCCTGTAGCTGCTACGCATATAAGTTTAAGGTTTTTTGCCGAGCGCATAATCTCTTTTGTTATGACGACTTTATTGGTTACGATAATCTCAGCATCACTTACACGCTCTTTTGTTTGCTCTGAAGTCGTATTTTCATAACACATCACATCACCTAGCTTGTCAAATCCGCTTAAATCTGCGTCTGCAAATGTTAATGTATCTAGTAAAACTATATTCACCCGGCATCCTTAATACATGCTATGATATCTTTTGCCTGCTTTAAGGCGGCGTCTGCTTTTCCAAACACTAAAGCTACTGCCATTCGCCTGCCTTTGTGAGACTCCGGTTTACTAAATATCCTGACATAAGAGTTTGTGCCAAATGAACTCTCATCAACATCAATAACAGGATCAAAAGAATCTTGTTGGGATTTAAATGCCGCAGATACGCCCTCTCCATAAAAAGTAAATCCCAAAGGAAGTCCCAAAACCGCTCTTACATGTAAAGCAAATTCACTTTGGCTTTGGGTTATGAGCGTAACCATTCCCGTATCGTGCGGACGGGGGCTGACTTCACTAAAATAAACCTCATCCCCTTTTACAAACATCTCTACACCAAAAATTCCTCTACCGCCTAAGCCATCTGTTAATATTTTCGCCATTTGACGTGCCTTTTGCTTTACAGCTTCACTCATGCAAGCCGGCTGCCATGAAAATATATAATCTCCATCTTTTTGCTGATGGCCTATAGGCTCGCAAAATATAGTTTCTCTGCCGTTTCGCGCAGTTAGTAGTGTTATCTCATAATCAAAATCAACGAATGCCTCAACTATCAACTCACTTGCATCACCCCTTGCTTCTTTTGCCCTCTCCCATGCCATATCAATATCACCTACTGATTTTAGCGTGCTTTGTCCATGCCCTGAACTACTCATAACAGGTTTAACCACGCAAGGAATACCAAGTTGTTTTACTGCTGCACTTAGCTGCTCTTTTGTCGTTACAAATTGATATGCTCCTGTTTTTAATCCCAGCTTTTGTGCTGCAAATTGTCGGATATTTTTACGATTCATTGTTTTATTTACCGCTTGTGCGTTTGGTATCACGTTAAATCCAAGGGCTTCCGCTTCAAAAAGCGCATCAATGCTAATAGCTTCAATCTCAGGTAAGATAAAGTCAGGGCTCTCACGTTTGATAATCTCTAATACCGCATCTTTGTTTTGCATATCTACTACATAACTTCTGTGTGCTACCATCTGTGCAGGCGCATTTTGATATTTATCTACACCAATGACCTCCAACCCTAAACGCTGTGCTTCTATGGCAATTTCCTTACCTAATTCTCCAGA
>WFMO01000262.1 GCA_015489055.1 Helicobacteraceae bacterium
GATTAAATATGATAAACTTACATCATGCTATATTTTATAATTGCACATAGTGCTGAAGCGCAACCGGTTATCCAACATTTTAAGATGCAAAGAGTCTATAAGTTTAGCTATACAATGTTTGAAGCTGATAATGTCAGGCTAATCATTTGCAATGCCGGCATAGATAATGCCATGATGGCAACTAGTGTTTTACTGGCTCACTACATACCCACAAACAACGATTTATTGATAAATATCGGCATCTGTGGCGCACCCGGTGAAATTGGAACTATGTTGCTTGTGCATAAGATAACTCACAATCATCACTCCTATTTTCCTGATATACTATTTAAGCATGATCTGCAAGAAATCAGTTTAAAGACAGTAGATATGCCAAGTGCGAATATATCGGATAATGCCGTTGATATGGAAGCTTACGGGATATATAAAGCCGCTTCAAGATTTTTTAAAGCCCATCAAATGATTTTTCTTAAAATAATTTCAGATAATTTCCAACCGGAATCCATAACTAAAGAAACTGCAAAAAAACTCATATCCTCTAAAACCGCGATTATGCAAAATACGATAAATCAAGCCCTGAATGTTTTTAAAAAGGATGATATCCTCTCATCGCAAGAGATAGAGCTAATAAAGATTATCGCAAAAAAACTTACAAAGACGCAAAATGATGCTTTACTTGACGCTTGTAGATACTATAAACTGCATTACAAAAAACCACTTCCACAAATCGATATCCAACCGTTTATGACAAAAACCACCAAGCAGCAAAGGAGCACATACCTAAATGAACTTATCCAAATTCTCACACGCTGAACTGTTTTCACATTTATATATAGAAGAAGAGGTAAAAGATATGCCTCTAACTAAAGAGATAGCGAAAAAATTCTCAAAATCAAAAATCATACTTATAAAACATTACAAAGATATATTTAACCGTCCCAATCAGGATTTTGGCGTGCAGTGCAAAAGTAAAAATCTTATTTTGGCAAAAAAAGATGCTCCGTTTTTATACAAAGGCTCATTTTACAGTGACGGGTTTGAATTTGAAAATTTCTTCTACACTCCTTTAGTCTTAGGCTGCCTGTACGACTGCCAATACTGTTATTTAAGCGGTATGTACAACTCTGCAAATAGTGTACTATTTGTAAATACGCAAGATTTTTTCCAAGCACTCTCTCCTTTTCTTGACAAGCCTACACTAGTAGCAATTTCTTACGATACCGACACTTTGGCGATTGAATCTCTAGCATCTTTGACAAAGCAATGGATAATATATGCAAAAAACCAACCAAATCTACATCTTGAAGTGCGTACAAAAAGTGCAAATTTTAATGCCATCAAATCTCTTGCAAGCAGCGATAGCATAGTCTTAGCATGGACGCTCTCCCCACAACAAACAATAGATCTGTATGAACATAAAACTCCATCGCTAAAAAGCAGGCTCAACTCTATAAAACAAGCCATAGACAGCAACTGGCAAGTTAGAATATGCATCGACCCCATCATATATAATAAAGATTTTTACAGCCTGTATCCTCCGCTAATTGATGAAATATTTGATGCCATTGATGCAGATAAGCTTTTTGAGCTTACTCTCGGTAGTTTTAGGATGAGTTCAACCCATCTTAAAAATATAAAAAAATTAAAGCGAAGTGATTTGGCATTTTATCCATATGATGTAAATAACAACATAGTGTCATACGGCAAGACAAAAGAACAACATATATTAAATATTATGCTGCAAAAAGCAATGCAATACTTACCAAAATCAAGGATTAGAACATGGCAACTGCAGTCGTAACCGGCTCAAGCAAGGGTATAGGCAAAGATATAGCGCTGCGGCTTCTTCAGCTAGGATACAATGTTGTGGGTATCAGTAAAAGTAAAAGCGATATAAAACATATTAAATTTCATGAACTGCTTTGCGATTTGACAAATAAAGAGCAAACGGCAAAAGCCATATCTTCTCTTAATAAAGAAGATGAAATAACACTACTTTTTAATATTGCCGGCTTTGGAGTATTTAGACCTCATGAAGAGATAAAACCTGAGATTATATACAGCATGGTTGCACTAAATCTGAGCGCGCCTATGGTTTTAACACAAGCTCTTTTAAGAAAATTAAAACAAAATCACGGTAAAATCTTCAACATCACATCAATAGAAGCGTTACGCTCATCAAAATTTTCAGCTCTTTACAGCGCAACAAAAAGTGGGCTAAAAGCTTTTGGCAATGCACTTTTTGAAGAGGTAAGAAAAAGCGGTGTCGGAGTCATCAATATTCAACCCGACATAACACAGACCTCTTTTTTTGATGATCTTTCTTTTTGCCCAGCTAAGGCGCATGATACAAAGCTTTATGCAAAAGATATTGCAGATATAGTTGAAGACATCCTGCAACTACGAGAAGGCGTTGTCGTGACAGATATCACCATAAGAGCGCAAAAATTTGCAATTATCAAAAAACCGCTTTAACTTTCATCAAGATTTGTCGATTTACATGTAACAAACAAAAAAAAGGAGATTATAATGGCCATTACACCAAGTACTGGAAGTACCGCCGGCATCATATCTTCACCTGCTAAAGTAAGTTCACTGGGGATTGGTTCTGGAGGAGTTTTATCGGCCAATGTAATATCTAAGCTAGAAGCAGCCGATAGAGCAGCTATGATTAACCCGATTGATGCCAATATAAAAACGGGTCAGCAAAAACAAGCAGCTATAAAGCAATTAACGACCTTGCTCTCATCTTTTCAAAGTTCAGCTGATATACTACAAAGCAGTACGATATATCAAACAAGAACGGTCACTGGCACCAATAGCGGAATAAACGTAACTGCAAACCCTGGTGTAAGCGTACAAAACTTCACAATAGCAAACACAAAACTAGCTACGACAAATGTTATGCAATCAGGCTCATTTACCGCGCCGTCAAACACGGTAGCAAGTGGTTCTGGAAGCTTAAATCTAAATATCGACGGTTCAAACTATAAAGTTGCATA
>WFMO01000263.1 GCA_015489055.1 Helicobacteraceae bacterium
GCAAAAGAGCTGTTTAGGCTTACATGTAAACTAAATCCTGAATTTAAAAATCTCTTGCTGGCTGATATAGTTCCTATTACATACAAACTCCCGGCAGCTCCATACGTAGCATCAAATAAGCGCCCGCTAGAGATGCAAAAAATTGATGCCTCAATACAAAAAGCTGAGAAGTATTGTGATATTTTACTCATAGAAGGCGCCGGCGGTCTGCTTGTGCCAATAGATAAGAGATATTTTATGCTCGATATTGCTCTACATGTAAAGGCATCTATTTTACTTGTTTCGCATTGCAAATTAGGGTGCATAAACGATACTCTTTTAAATAAAAAAATGCTTGATGATGTGGGTTGCGACTATATTATCGCATTTAACCCTAAAGGTAGCAGACGCTTATTTAATGAAATTTCACTACCATATTTTAAAGATATTTTAAAAGAAGTTCTATTTGTTGATGCAAATATAGCACTTTTAAGCGATAAATTCATATAATTAGACACTATAAAAAACAGGGGAAATTGATGGCACACCTTATACGGACGGATGATTTTAGTGTTGATGAGATAAACTCTATTTTAGATGACGCTAAACTCTTTAGCGGTGGCGATTTTTATAAAACTCTCTCACAAAAAATGATTGTAACTTTGTTTTTTGAAAATTCTACAAGAACAAAAAGCTCCTTTGAGATAGCCGCCAAACGCCTTGGCGCTGAGATAGTGCATCTGGATTTAGCAAAAAGCTCAACAAAAAAAGGTGAAACACTAGTTGATACCGCCATGAATCTTGATGCCATGAATCCAGACGCTATCATAGTCCGTCATCAAAACGCAGGCGTGCCAAATATCTTATCAAACCATACAAGAGCCTCAATCATTAACGCCGGAGACGGAGCCCATGCGCACCCTACACAAGCGCTTTTAGACCTTTATACCCTGCGTGAGCATTTTGGCGATGTGAAAGCAAAGCGCATTGCAATCGTTGGAGATATCAAAAATTCACGGGTTGCAAACTCAAATATTGAACTCCTTAGCAGGTTTGGCATGGAGATAACGCTTGTTGCACCTCCCCATTTTTTACCAAAAACATCGCTTAAGACCACCCATAACCTAAAAGAAGCGATTGCAAGCTCAGATGCTATTATGAGCCTAAGAACCCAAACAGAGCGTCACTCATCTCAGATTTATGCCTCACTCAAAGATTATGCAAGTGATTTTTGTATAACTAAAGAGCTTGTAGGTGATAAAGATATTATAATCTTACATCCGGGTCCCGTTCACAGAAACATAGATATAGATGATGAACTCTTATCAGATGCCAGGTGCAAAGTGCTTAAGCAGGTAACAAACGGAGTAAATATCCGTATGGCGGTACTTAAAAAACTGATTTGTGATGATAGATAAACTAGACGCATTGGCTAAAAAAAGAGAACCGTTTTTATTTTTTACAGATTTTAGAGGTTTAAAATTTAATGTCTTTTCGCTTGATGAACTAGAACAAAACGATATCGAGTTTGTTTTTAATGAAGATTTTAAACCGCAACAACACACACTAGCCATAAATAAATACCCTTGCTCATTTGATAGTTATAAGCTAAAGTTTGCTCAAGTCATCGAAAATATAAAAGCTGGAAACAGCTATCTTTTTAACCTGACTGCACCAACTGAGATTGAGTGCAAACATACCTTAAAAGAGATATTTGCAAAGGCAAATGCACCTTTTAAATTACGGTTTCAAGATAAATTTGTCTGTTTTTCTCCTGAAAAGTTTATAACTATACAAGACAATATTATCTCAACATATCCGATGAAAGGTACAATAGACGCTTCGCTGGCAGATGCAAAAAATATTATACTAAACAGTGATAAAGAGACAGCCGAACATGTCATGATAGTGGATTTGCTTAGAAATGATTTAAGCATGGTGGCTAAAGAGGTAAAAGTGGATAGATTTAGATACACCGATATTATTAGCGCCGGAGATAAAAAACTTCTACATGTAAGCTCAAAAATATCGGGTAAACTAGATAACAATTGGCAAGATAATCTGCCGCTATTATTAAAAAAACTTCTCCCAGCAGGCAGTATAAGCGGAACTCCAAAGAAAAAAACAGTACAGCTGATTGAAGAGATAGAGCAGTATGATAGAGATTATTTTAGTGGAATTTTCGGTATTTTTAACAAAGATACTTTAAACAGTGCGGTTATGATAAGATTTATAGAACAAAAAGATGGCAAACTAATATATAAAAGCGGGGGCGGAATTACGATAGATAGTGACGCTCAAAATGAATATTACGAACTACAAGATAAAATCTATATTCCATAAAAAGGATCTATATTGAATGTTTTACAAAATGACATATCTACTAGTAAAGAAAATATGCGTAAAAAAAATTATAGACTTGTCACTGTAATTTTAACACTCTCAAGCGTCGCGCTTGTATATGGAAATATCTATAGCTTAATTGCGCACACTTATGCAATTGGAACAGTTGAGAGCATCTGTATAGTGTTAAATATCATACTATTTTTTACATTGCAAATTAAAAAACAGTATTTCGATACGGTTATCACGATTATAGCAACACAATATCTTCTCTTTTTTTCCTTTATTATGATTTTTACAAAAGCTGATGATTTGAAATATATATGGATATTCACATATCCGCTACTTATACTTTATCTCAAAAAAGAAAATGGACTGCTCTGGGTTTATGCGTTAATAATCGCCATAGCTTTAATAAAACCGCTGTATCACACCTATTATACCTGGTACCAGATATCTTATATTGAACTTTGTTTGATTATTATTACTATTGTTGTGAAAATGTATCAAAATAAAATAATCAGTGATGAACTGCTAATAACCAAACAATATGAACAGCTAAAACAATACTCAAACAGACTAGCAGAAAAACAAAAACTGCTTCTTATCCAATCCCGTCAGGCAGCTATGGGCGAAATGATACAAATGATAGCACATCAATGGCGACAACCGCTCTCTACAATCACACTGCAAATCTCAAATCTTCAAATTCAAGCCGTACTTAGTAAAATCACACAAGAAGATATCCTTAAAGCTCTTGATAATATCTCAAACACCATTGTATATCTCTCAGATACCGTTGATGACTTTCAGACATACTTCAGACAAGATAGAGAAAAGCAAAAAATAGGTGTTTGCGATACGATAGATAAAACTATAGAGTTTATCAAGCCGCGATTGGTTGCAAATAAGATAAAAATTAATATCAAATGTCAAAATAAAATATATATCTACTCCGCTATAAATGAGCTTATACAAGTGCTTATCAACATCATAAATAATGCTACAGATATCTTGATTCAAAATAGAGTCGCAGATGCAGTTATAAATCTAAATGCCTACAAAAACGATAACGATAAAGTTATCATAGAGATTGAGGACAATGGCGGGGGCATTGATAAGCAAATCATAGATAAAATCTTTGATCCATACTTTAGTACAAAAGGCAAAAACGGAAACGGTATCGGACTTTACATGTGTAAAACTATCATGCAAAATCAGCTAAACGGCATGATAAAAGTCGCCAACACCAAACAAGGTGCGCGGTTTACGTTGCAACTGCCAATCTAAAGATATATCGCCTGAGATAAAAATATAATGATGACAACTAGAGTAAACGGAAAAAGATGACTCTTAAAAAGCCAAGGATTAATACCGAAAAGTTTTTGATTTGTACCGCGAAGCCCGAGCCATAAACCTAGAAACGCCTTGATACTCAAAGCCTCTTGAAATGTACTCATACCATGTGGTCCTATTTTGCCGAAAACCTGCGTAAAAAGGTATATGCCGCTAGCAACGGCTATCATTAAAGCATAAGGAACAACTTTTCTGACATGCATCATGATGGCTTCTCTGGCTATTTTTACTTCATCGCCGTCTAGCGTCTGTTTCATTTTAGATAAAAACAGTATATCAACAAACAAAAAACCTCCATATATTACGACAGAAAAGATATGGATAGTATGAATTAGTGCATAAAGCATCAGAATTTCCTTTTTATAAAAATTTTACTGTTTTTTTACTTTGTTGATTTTAAATAAAAATCTTTTAGGATTATGATATCCAATGGATTCAACGATAAATGATTGTGTATATGGATCTATAAAAAATACAATCGGCACGAAAGATGTCTGAAAAAATATCGGTAGTTTCGTATGTCTATCTACAATCACTCTTACAAACCTTTGCGTTGCCCGCTTAATCGCTTTAGTTCGCAAGGTTGTATTGACAAATTTGTAACACCATGGGCAACCATCTTCAACCTCTACGAGCATTAAAATCTTATGCTCTTTTTTGGCTTTTTTTAAAGCCACGGCATAAGAGTTTAAATACCCCAGCTCTTTGGCAAATGTGGATGCCTCGCCAGCATACATAAACGTTGACAAATAAATAAACACTAATAATATTTTCATATACAAAGTTTACAATAAAAAGATATAATCTAACCTAACAATAAGTACTAAAAGTAAGGATTTATTTTGAACAATATACAAAAACTATTTCAAGACGCATCAACACAACAGATTTTAGATGCTTTAAAATCTAAACTAAAAACATCTGATGAAGCGCCGTTTTGGAAAGATAAAGCCATGCCTTTTGCGGCAGCCGTCTTGTCTGTTTTGATACCGCTGCGCCAACAAAATCTTTTATTTACGCCTGAGGGCGATTATGCGCCGGATCTTAACGCAGAATTATTTTTAGAGTGGATGGATCTTCTTAGTTTAAAAACGCTCCTCTTTACAATCTATCTATCAAATGAAGCGTCAGAGCTTTTAAGAACAAAAGTACCAAACGAAAAATCATCTTCTTATAAACTTATAGATATAGAGCCTCTTGCAAGATATCTAAGCATGCAAAATGTTGATTTGAGCAAAGAAGATCTAGATTTTCCGATATCTAGCTATAATATCCATCAAGGTATTAAAAATATCATCAAACCCCTGTTGCAAGATTAGTTAAAAGCGTCA
>WFMO01000264.1 GCA_015489055.1 Helicobacteraceae bacterium
ACGTCCTCTTAATTGGTTGTCAATACGTCTATTTTCATGGCGTTCTGTACCTATAATATATAAACCGCCTAAATTTTTTACTTCATCATCTATCTTAATATCAACACCGCGACCCGCCATATTTGTGGCAATTGTCACAGAGCCTTTAACACCGGCATTTTTAATAATTTCGCCCTCTTGTTCGTGATTTTTTGCATTTAACACGGTATGAGGTATCTTTTGCTTTTTTAAAAGTTCATGTAAAAGTTCAGATTTTTCAATGGAAGCCGTACCAATCAAGATAGGCTGTCCGTTTGCTTTTAACGTCTTTATCTGCGCTATTGCCGCGTCAAATTTCTCTTTTTCTGTTTTATATATAAGATCATTTAAATCTTCTCTGGTAATAGGTATATTAGTGGGAATAGAAACAACATCAAGCTTGTAAATTTCAGCAAATTCTGTTGCTTCTGTTTGCGCGGTACCAGTCATACCCGAGAGTTTATCATACATTCTAAAATAATTTTGAAAAGTTATGTCCGCTAAGGTTTGAGATTCTTCTTTGATTTCTACATTTTCTTTTGCCTCTAAAGCCTGATGTAAGCCTTCTGAAAAGCGTCTTCCCTCACTAAGTCGTCCTGTAAACTCATCTACTATAACGACTTCTGAATCTTTTACTACATAATCAACATCTCTTTCAAACAGATAGTTTGCTTTTAATGCCTGATCTAAAAAATGTGATAAAAGCGGATTATCGATGCCATACAAATTTTCAACTTTAAATAAAGTCTCAGCCTTTTGTATGCCCTCTTCTGTTATCAAAATAATCTTATCTTTTTCATCAACTGTAAAATCTTTATCTTTTTGCATTTTCAGCGCAATATCATTTGCTACCTTATAATCTTGCAAAGATCTCTCAACAGGACCCGAGATAATCAATGGAGTTCTTGCCTCATCAATCAAGATAGAGTCAACCTCATCTACAATAACAAAATTATGTCCGCGTTGAGCCATCTCCTCTTTGGAATAGCTCATGTTGTCACGTAAATAATCAAATCCAAATTCATTATTGGTTCCATAAGTAATATCAGCTTCATATTGCAATCTTTTCTCATGCGGGTCTTGTATGCTCTCTAACACCACACCTACCGTGTATCCTAAAAATTCATACACTGGAGCCATATCGTTCGCATCTCTTCTGGCTAAATAGTCATTTACCGTAACTAAATGAACTCCCTTTTTCGTCATTGCATTTAATACAATCGGTAAAGTAGCAACTAAAGTTTTACCTTCGCCCGTTTTCATTTCAGCTATCTTTCCCTCATGTAAAACCATGCCGCCTATCAATTGAACATCATAATGGCGCATATTAAGCACACGATTGCTTACTTCTCTCGTTATTGCAAACGAATCAACTAAAACGTCATCTAAGGTTTTTTCATTAGATAAAACAGAATCTTTTAGTTTTTCAAAAGCATGTTGCAACTCTTCATCACTCATATTTTTATATGAATCTTCTAAAGCATTAATTTGTTTAACTCTGGAAGTATATTTTTTTAAAGCTCTATCATTAGTTGTGCCGATTATTTTTCCCATAAATGCTTGCAGCATCATAAACCTTATATTTTAAATTGTAAAATTCTAACACATTAAAGGTAAATTGTTGATATATTAATATCATATTAAATAATATGTAAATGTCTAATAGGATATAATTCCAAAAAAACGGATATTAATGAAAAAAATAATCTCTTTGGCAATAGTAACGGTCAATTTAGTCGCATTAAATTTTCATATCAGAACATTTTCTGCTGATTTTATACAAACAATCAGTGAATCAAAACACGCTCAAATAAGATACAGTGGAACAATTCAGGCAAAACTGCCCGGTATGATTAAATGGAGCTATAAAAAGCCAATTCAAAAAACGGTCTATGTAAATAATAATCAAATTACAATTATCCAACCTCTCATAGAGCAGGCTATTGTCACAAGAATTAATAATACATTACCGTTTTTTAATATCTTAAAAAATGCTAAACAAATATCACCAAACCTATATCAGTCATTTTTTAATAAAACTAAAATATACCTAACTACAGATAATAATAAAATTGTCTCAATTACTTATCATGACCAACTACAAAATAAGATTACAATAATATTTACCCACCAAGAACAAAACAAGCCAATTCCAAAATATATCTTTAATGCAACAATCCCAAGTAATTATGATCTAATCAATAGATAATGCTATTTACTGTAATAGGCAAAGCCCATTACATGAGAGAAACTAAAGTCTCTATAATCGACTTCAAAAATTTGTATAGACAAATAGCTTTTACATGTAAAAGCTATTTTGGTTTGTGCACTAAAGTTTGTAGTTATCTATCAAATTAAAATTTAGATATTTATAGATTTCATCCTCTTTTCCACCTATCTTTTTAGGAACAATATTTAAATATTCCTCTTTTGTAGGCAGATATCCGAGAATCGAGCACACTGCCGCTAGTTCTGCTGAACCTAAATATACTTTTGCATCTTTACCTAAACGATTATCAAAGTTTCTTGTTGAAGTTGAAAACACAGTTGCACCTTCACCTACTCTTGCCTGATTACCCATGCAAAGTGAACATCCTGGCACTTCTGTTCTAGCACCGGCTGCCCCATAAATAGAATAATAACCTTCATCTGTCAACTCTTTAGCATCCATCTTAGTAGGTGGGCAAACCCAAAGTCTGGTAGGTACTGCGCCTTCGCCTTTTAAAACCTCTCCAAGAGCTCGATAGTGCCCTATGTTTGTCATACAAGAACCAACAAATACTTCATCGATAATATGAGGACGATTTGGATCTGCCAGAATTTCTGTTAAAGTGGCTACATCGTCTGGATCATTGGGACACGCTAAAATCGGTTCTGTTATTTCATTTAAATCAATATCTATAACTGCAGCATAATCTGCATCCTTATCTGCTGATAATAGTTCCGGATTCTCTAGCCATTTTTGCATTTTTTCAATTCTTCTTGCAATTGTACGCTTATCTTCATAGCCAGCTTCTATCATCTGCTGTAGAAGTACAATATTAGATTTGATATACTCGATAATAGGCTCTTTATCAAGTTTTATAGCGCAAGCTGCAGCACTTCTCTCCGCACTGGCATCTGAAATTTCAAAAGCTTGTTCACATTTAAGCTTAGGAAGTCCTTCAATCTCTAAAATACGTCCGGCAAAAATATTTTTCTTACCTGCTTTTGGAACCGTCAACAATCCGTCTTTAATAGCTTGATACGGTATAGCATTTACTAAATCACGAAGTGTAATGCCCGGCTGCATCTCTCCATGAAATCTAACAAGAACAGATTCTGGCATAGTCAGTGGCATACTGCCAGTCACTGCCGCAAAAGCAACTATACCAGAGCCACCCGGAAAACTAATACCTATTGGAAAACGTGTATGGCTGTCACCACCGGTTCCTACGGTATCTGGCAATGCCATCCTGTTTAACCATGAATGGATGATGCCATCGCCGGGACGTAAAGAAACACCCCCTCTATTGGAGATAAACTCAGGTAATGTATGTTGCATCTGAACATCTGATGGTTTTGGGTAAGCTGCTGTATGACAAAAAGACTGCATGACCAAATCTGCTCCAAAACCAAGTGATGCCAGCTCCTTTATCTCATCTCTTGTCATAGGTCCCGTGGTGTCTTGACTTCCGACTGTTGAGATAATTGGCTCACAATATACACCCGGCTTAATACCATCTACTCCGCATGCACGACCTACCATTTTTTGAGCCAACGTGAAACCTTTACCATTATCTGCGGGTTGTTCAGGACGCAAAAAGATATCATCAGCACCCAAACCAAGACTATTTCTCGCTTTTATAGTAAGCCCTCGCCCAATAATCAAAGGAATGCGTCCACCTGCTCTAACCTCATCGGTAATGGTATTTGGTTGTAATTTAAATGTTGCAATCAGCTCACCGTCTTTATATGCCTCACCTTTGTATGGGAAGATGGAGACAACATCGCCTGTATTCATTTTAGACACATCAAGCTCTATAGCAAGAGCACCCGAATCTTCACATGTAGCAAAAAATATCGGGGCTATCGTACTACCAAGCACTACTCCGCCTGTTCTTTTATTGGGAACGCCTGCAATATCTACGCCTAAATGCCATTGCACAGAATTTACTCCTGATTTACGACTAGAACCGGTCCCTACAACCTCTCCTACGTATGCTACTGGATTGCCTTTGGCTTTTAACTCTTTTATAATCTCTAAAGGTTTATCCATCTTTGCAGATAGCATAGAGTTTGCATGAAGTGGAATATCTGAGCGCGTAAAGGCTTCAGATGCCGGAGAAAGATCATCTGTATTTGTTTCACCATCAACCTTAAACACAGTCACTTTAACTTCATCGGCTAACGGTGCTTTAGATGTGAACCACTCTGCATTTGCCCATGATTCCATCACCTCTTTAGCTGCTTGATTGCCTTGTTTGTATAACTCTTCAACGTCATTAAAAGCATCATACACAAGGAGTGTATGTTTTAATGCTTGGGTTGCTTGTTGGACAACATCTTTTTGTGCAGAAGATAATGCATCAATCAAAGGCTTAACATTATATCCTCCTAGCATCATACCAAGCAATTCAACAGCATATGCAGGAGAAATAGCCTCTATTTTAGCATTACCTTTAACTACATCATTTAAAAATGCAGCTTTAACATAGGCTGCTTCGTCAACACCCGGAGAAACCCGATTTCTAAGCAAATCAAGATTGAAATTCATGTCACCTTCATTATTTTTAATCATTTCAATCAAAGTTGCAGTTTGCTTTGCATCCAAAGGGAGTGGCGGCACACCAAGCTCTGCCCGCTCCTTCACATGTTTGTTATATTGTTCTATAAAAGTCATACCGACTCCTGTGTAATTAATTTTAAGATATATTTGAATTATAGCTAAAAAAATATTTATTATATCAAGATGTTACAAATGTAAACATATGATAAAAAAAAATGGATTTAGATGTATCTTTTAGTAACAAAAGGCTACAAAATTTCTCTAACGCCTTTTGTATTTGGACTAGAAAGTACTCCATTATTTTCCAATTGTTCTATCAATCTGGCTGATTTATTGTACCCTATTTGCAATCTTCGTTGAAGATAGGATATAGAGGTTTTTTTGTCGCTTAAAATAATAGATTTCGCTTCATCATACAAAGGGTCTAATTCTGTATATGTGTTATTGGAAGATTTTTGAGATGATTCGTTATCCTCTAGTAAAAAGCTCTTATCATAATTTGGCTCTCTTTGAGATTTGATAAATTCTACAATATGCTCGATCTCCGCTTCACTGCTCCAAGGCGCATGTAAGCGCACAAGCCCCGTAGCACCAGGAGGAGTAAACAGCATATCACCGCGTCCAAGCAAGGACTCTGCACCCTGTTGGTCCAAAATAATCTTACTATCAACTTTTTGTCCGACCCGATAACTTATGCGAGAAGGAAGATTTGCTTTAATGAGTCCTGTTACAACGTCAACTGACGGTCTTTGCGTAGCAACTATGAGATGAATACCAGCCGCTCTAGCCATTTGTGCCAATCTTGCTATTGAATGCTCAACTTCCTTTCCGCTTGTCATCATCAAATCAGCCAATTCATCAATAATAACTACAATATACGGCAACTCTTCGCCTCCCTCTTTACAAATCTTTTCATTATAATTTTCAATATTTTTTGTACGCGTATCACTCATCATGGTGTAACGACGCTCCATTTCAACTACCATATTATTTAAGGCAATAACTGCTTGTTTGGACTGTGTAATTACAGGAGTGAGAAGATGTGGGATATTGTTGTATATAGAAAATTCCAGCATTTTTGGATCTATCATAAGCAAGCGCAACTTATCCGGCGAATTTTTATAGAGCAAACTCAAAATCATAGAGTTTATCCCTACACTCTTACCACTTCCCGTTGTGCCTGCGATTAGCAGATGTGGAAGCTTTTTTAAATCAGTGATAAAAGG
>WFMO01000265.1 GCA_015489055.1 Helicobacteraceae bacterium
ATGCCTGTCGCTATGGAAGCCTCTTTTTTATTTGGTGTTAGAAGATATGCGCCTTTATATTTTAAGTAGTCATCACCCTTTGGGTCAACTAAGACTTTTTTACCGGCTTCATATGCTACTTCTATAACACGTCGACACAACGAAGGGGTTAATACTCCTTTTGCGTAATCGGATAATACGATTGCATCATACAAAAACAGAGTTTTTTGCAAAGATGATATTATTTTATCCTCAGACTCGCTTGTTATATCCTCTTTGCTTTCTTTATCATACCTTAAAATTTGCTGAGACACAGCTATAACGCGACTTTTTTTGCTTGTTTTTCTTCCTTTTTGAACTATCAGCCCGTCAGTTTTAACGCCAATACTCTTTAGCATAATGCTAAGCTCATTTCCGTTAGCATCATCGCCTATTACGCCGCTAACACTTACATTAGCACCAAGTGCGCAAAGATTGTTGACAACATTTCCTCCGCCGCCTAGCACTGTTGTTTCTTTAAAGATATCTACTACCTGAACCGGCGCTTCAGGCGAAATTCTATCGCAATTTCCCCATAAATAATGATCTATCATCAAATCACCGATAACTAAAATATTTGGCTGTATCTTTTTGAGTTTTTCCATACTACTTCACTTCTGTCTCAAACAATCGCTGTATTTCCGGAATATACTCTTTTATCCCCTCTTCAAGCTCATAAGAAGGCTCATATCCAAGACCTTCTATAGAGGAGGTTATATCAGCTTGCGTGTGAAACTGATACTGCTTTTTAAATGGATTTGGTATATACTCACACTCCAAAGATGTTCCTAACTCTTTTTGCAATATATCAACGATATCTTGAAAGCTTCTAGCCTTTGCCGTTCCTACGTTATATACACCGCTTTGCTTTGGCTTCATCGCTTTAATATTTGCTAAAATTACATCTTCTATAAATATAAAATCACGCAATATCTTATCACTTCCCTCAAAAAGTTTTGGATTTTTACCGGCTAAAATCTGATGTGCAAACTGTAAAACCATAGATGCCGTAGAGTTTTTAAAATATTCTCTTGGTCCATAAACGTTAAAATATCTTAATCCAACGATAGAAATGCTCTCTTTTTTCATATAATCATAACTCAAATAGTCCATACTGAGCTTTGAAAATCCATATACATTTTGAGGAGCCTCGCGTCCTACTCGCTGAGGAGATGGAGCATTGCCATAAGTAGCCGCAGAGGATGCATATATCATATTTGCCTTATGCGCTATAGCAATGTCGAGCAGATCCTCATAAGCATTTAGATTTGTTCTAATCATCAAATCCTGTTCAAGTGCCGTCGTATCTGAGATAGCGGCCTCATGAAAAATGTAATCAAACTTATAACTATTTTTTAACTTTTGTAAAAGCTCTTTATCATTTATATCTCCACTTATTATCTTGCCTTTAAAGCCTATAAGATTTTTAAAATGTCCAAAACTTTTCAAATTTCCGTTTGAAAGCGTTTCTTTACTTCTAAAACTATCCAGCACAATAACATTTGCATCTGGATGGTTGTTTTGAAAATAAAACGCCAAATTTGCACCTATAAACCCTGCGCCACCGGTAATTAATATATACTTATCGTCTAAATCATCATCAATATATCTCATGTTTACTCTTTATTATTATTTTATAGCAATGATAGCAGATAGCTCATTAACACTAATTTAAGAGTAATCTATTATAATATTGATTAGAATTTTATATAAAGGATAATAAATGAAAAAAATAATCGTTGCATCAATAGCTGCTATGGCAGTTTCAGGTGCTCTTATGGCTGGTATAAATCCTGCTACTTGTGCAGGTTGTCATGGGGCTCACTTTGAAAAACATGCGCTAGGCGTATCGCACATAGTTGCTGATATGACTCACAAGGAGATTGAAAAAGCTCTTATAGGATACAAAGATGGTACATACAAAAAACCTGTACCTGCCATGGCTGGAGTTATGAAAGGTCAAGTTGCCCGCTACAGCGATGCTGAACTTAAAGCTCTTGCTCAAAAGATAGGTAAATAACCATCTCTTCTTTTATGTCGCTAAAGTGCGGCATAAAATATATTTAACGTATATAGATATTTATAATTTATTCCGGTTTGTAATTTTGTTTCTTCTTTAATTGTTTTTGTTTCTTTTCTTGTTCTGCAAAATCATTTAAATCATCTTCACCGTCAAATTTTACGGCATTTAAAAATTTTTCTTCATCATCAAATTGTCCACTTTTTATGCCCCATAAAAATGCGATCAATCCAAGACCTCCTAAAAATATTGAAACTCCCATCATCATAGCTACAACCCAAGTATCCATTTTACACCCTTATTTGTCTTTGAAACTAAATTTTATCCGCATTGAGTTACCTACAACCAGCAATGAGCTAAGAGACATAGAAAGAGCCGCAATTAGCGGTATGATATAACCGGCCATTGCAAGCGGAATAGTAATGAGATTATACACTAAAGAGATAGCTAAATTTTCTTTTATCATAAAAAATGTTCGCTTTGATATCAAAAAAGCATCTCTTAATCCCGTGAGCGAATCATTCAAAAGAATAACATCGCTTACGCTTATGGCAATATCGCTGCCTCTACCCATTGCTATAGCAATATCCGAAAGAGCCAATGCCAGCACATCATTAACGCCATCTCCCGCCATTACTACAATTTTGCCATCGTTGTGGAAATCTGTAACAATTTGTGATTTCTCCTGAGGCGTTAATTCATATCTAACATTATCAATTCCCACATCTGAAGCTATTTTAAATGCGCTGCTTTTATGATCGCCCGTTAACATAAATATCTCAACACCTAATTTTTTAATCTTTCCAAGGCTCTCTCTTGCATCTTTTTTTGCTATATCAAATAGCTCATACTTTGCTAATAGTTGACCATCATATGCAAAATAAAATTCCGTATATTCACTGGCGTCTGAGATATCAATACCATGTTCTTGCATCAGTTTTGCGTTGCCTCCCAAGACAACTTTATTGCCAACTTTAGCTTTAATGCCTTGTGCAGGTATCTCTTTAACATGCTCTAGTGCAACTCCTCGTATCTCCCCCTGCTCTTTGATATGCTTTAGCACCCCTCTAGCTACCGGATGTTTTGAATTTTTTACAAGAGCGTAAAGCAAAGATAGATCAAACTTATAGTGTATTTTTTCATTAATCACTTTTGGTTTACCTTGCGTAATGGTTCCCGTTTTATCTAAAAGCAGTACAGTTGCTTTTGCCATAGTCTCCAATAAGGCAGCTTCTTTAAATAAAATAGAACGTTTTGCCGCAAGCCCCAATCCAACTAAGGTTGCAACAGGAGTTGCAAGAGCTAGAGCACAAGGACAAGCGATGATAATAACTGATATACCAACCATAAATGCTTCGGCAAAACTATGTGGCCATAACCACCAAATTATAAAAGTTACAAATGACAACAATAGTATAGTTCCGGAAAAATATTCTGATAATTTATTTGCTATACGCTGAATTTTAGGTTTATAACTCATCGCATTTTCTAAAAGTGATACTAAGCTGGCAAGAGTCGAATGTGCATAATCTTTTGTAGCTTTATACTTGATATTGGCATCAATACTTATAGTCCCGCTAATAATTTCATCACCGACTTTTTTAAAAACCGGCTCACTCTCTCCTGTTAGATTAGACTCATTGAAACTACCTTCTCCATCAATTACATAACCATCAAGTGCTACTCTCTCACCAGATCCCACAACAACAGTTTCACCAGCTTGCACATCTTTAAGAGCTTTAGATATTATCTTATCATCTTTTAAGACATTAATATTGTCAGGTACATATTTACTCATAATGTCTAATGAATCCGCGATACTTTTCTTACTGAGAACTTCTAAAAATTTTCCTACCAACACAAATGTGATAATCATAGTAACAGAATCAAAATAAGCTTCTCCAAGTTTATTGACGGTAATATATATAGAATAAAAGTATGTTAACGTAGCACCGGTAGCTACAAGCAAATCCATATTAACGACCCTATTTTTTAGACCAAAATAAGCACCTCGAAAAAAGATCCAGCCACTATAAAAAAGTACAGGCGTAGCCAAAATACCCTCAGCAACATTAAAAAGAGTTTTCATGTTTTGCCTAATGCCGGTAAACTCACCTGAGTACTGAGCAACTGCTATAAACATAATGTTCATAATAGCAAAAATAGCTACTGCCATACGAAGATAATAATTTCTTCTCTCTTTGTTTGCACGAACCTCCTGAATAGAGGCATCATAAGGAAAAGCATCATACCCTATAGCCCTAATCATATCTACTATTTTAGAAAGTTTTAAAATATCATCTGACCAAATAATTTTTGCTTTATTATTTGTATAATTAATATCAGCAGATACGACACCATCCATTTTATGAAGCGCCTTTTCATTAAGCCATACGCAAGCCGAGCAGTGTATTCCCTCAATCACCAAAGAGACTTCACAAAAACCATCCTTGTTTACATGTACAAATTTATCATAAAATGCCGGCGAATCAAAGTTTTCTGAGTCTTCATACTGCTGGGTCGGGGGAGACAGTTTTGTATTACCCATCTTATCATAAAAGCGGTCAAGTCCTTCGTCTTGTAAAAGATGAAAAATACCCTGACACCCCTTGCAGCAAAAATAATAATCCTCATCTTTTATCATTACATTTTCATTAAATTCAAGATGGCAATGAGAACAAGCGACTTTATCAGACAATTTCGAATCTTCCCGTAGCTCTATTTTTCATTAAATTCTCCCATGGCAACACTTCTCCGTTCATACAAACATATACGCCGTTTTTATCACAAGCTTTAGCATACCCTATTGCCAAGCCCAAGTTAATACTCGCTTCAATCGGATCAATCTCA
>WFMO01000266.1 GCA_015489055.1 Helicobacteraceae bacterium
ACTAACGCAGCCATTATAGCTGCGGTCCTGCCTGTGAATAATCAAATTTAGCGTCTTTTGCTTGATATTTCTTAAAGTTTTCTATGAACATAGTTGCAAGTTTATCTCTTGAACTATCAAAATCCTCTTTATCTGCCCATGCATTTCGAGGGTTTAAAATATCTGGTCTAATATCACCTAACTTCATGGGCACTCTTAAATTAAATGTTTTTGTAGTATCAAACTCGCAATCATTAATACTACCGTCTAATATAGCGTTAATACAAGCCCGCGTATCTTTGATGCTCATGCGTTTGCCCACACCATATTTACCGCCGCTCCAGCCAGTGTTTACAAGATATACATTTACTCCATATTTATCAATTTTCTTACCTAAAAGTTCTGCATATACGGTTGGGTGAAGCGGTAAAAATGCCTCGCCAAAACATGCACTAAAAGTAGCAACAGGCTCAGTAATTCCACGCTCTGTTCCCGCAACTTTAGCTGTGTAGCCACTTAAAAAGTAATACATCGCCTGTTCTTTGCTTAGTTTACTAACAGGAGGCAACACACCAAAAGCATCAGCTGTTAAAAAAATAATATTTTTTGGATGATCGCCCTGAAGTGTCGGCTCATGATTTAAAATATGCTCTATAGGGTATGATACGCGTGTATTTTCTGTTTTACTATTATCGGTATAATCGACTACTCCATCGCTATTTACCACAACATTTTCAAGTAAAGCCTGCTTAGTTATGGCATTAAAAATTTCAGGTTCGCTCTTTGGATCCAAGTCTATAACCTTAGCATAACATCCACCCTCGAAATTAAAAACACCGTAATCATCCCATCCATGCTCATCGTCTCCGATTAGACGTCTGTTTGGGTCTGTTGAGAGCGTTGTTTTACCTGTTCCGCTTAATCCAAAAAACAGTGCGGTATCGTTATCCTTGCCGATATTTGCAGAGCAGTGCATAGAGAGCTTGCCTTCTAGCGGAAGCCAATAGTTCATCATAGAAAAGATACCTTTTTTAAGCTCGCCACCATACCAGGTGCCGCCCATTATAGCTAGGTTTTCTTCGATATTAAAAAGCACAAAAACCTCAGAGTTTAAACCATGTTCTTTATATCTGCTGTTTGTAGCTTTTGATGCGCTTAAAAATGTAAAGTCAGGCGTAAAGTCATCTAACTCCTCTTTGGTTGGACGGATAAACATGTTTGTTACAAAATGCGCCTGCCACGCTATCTCTGTGACAAATCTGATAGAGCGCTTACTTTCTTTACTGGCACCTACATAAACATCTGTTACATATATATCTTTATCTGATAATTGAGCCTTAGATAACTGTGCAAGCTCATCAAATGTCTGTTTATCTATTTTTTGGTTTATATCACCCCATGCAATATATTGATTAGACGGAGCCTGATCAACAAAATACTTATCTTTTGGACTTCTGCCGGTAAAAATCCCGGTGTCAACTGTTGTCGCTCCGCTACTTGTCATTTGACACTCATTTTTACATAACTCATCCTCAATCAATCTATCATATTGCAAATTATGATGAATTGTTCTCATGTTTTTTAGTCCAAGTTGCTCAAGTTCCTGTCTATGCATTATTATATAACCTTTTTTTTGAATCACTTTCTTTCACATAATTATACACCCACCTAACCTAAATTAAAAGTAAAATAACTAACTATTTTGATTCTTTTTAATATAATCGCCACATACTGCACCACTGCTAAAAGCCCACTGAAAATTATAACCGCCCAGCCTTCCCGTCACATCCAGCACTTCTGCAACAAAATAAAGCTTATCGACTTTGCGACTCATCATCGTTGCAGGATCAATCTCATCAATGCAAACTCCGCCTGTGCTGACTTCCGCTTTACTAAAGCCAAAATTTCCTGCCGGCGCAAAGGTGTAATTATGAATTTGGTTTAATATTTGAATATTTTTAGGTGTTAAAGCTTGACATGCAATATCGGGGATATCTAGGGCATTTAAAAGGGCTACTGCCAGTCGTTTTGCTATAGGTAACGTTGAGGATAATAGTTTTTTACTTTTTTTAATCAACTTATCGATATCTATATTTGGTACAAAATCTATAGATATACCTCCTCTTTTCCAATACAAAGAAGCATTTAAAACAGCGGGGCCACTGATACCTTTATGAGTGAATAACATTTTCTGTGATATTTTTTTATCATCAACAACAATGGCGACATCGGCGCTGATTCCGCTTAACTCCCTCATCCAAAACTGCTCTTTTTGAAGAGTCAGACCCACCAATGCGGGAGCAAAACTTTTAACTTGCAAACCAAAGCCCGATGCTATTTGCAAACCTATATCGCTGGCGCCTAGTTTTGTGAAACTTTTCCCTCCTGTTGCTACGACAAGATGTTTTGCCCTATATATTTGCCTATCCGTCGTAACCACAAAAATACCATTTTCCTTTTTTACATGCAATATGGACTGATTTAACAGATAATCATATCTTTGACAAAGCCTTTTAAAGAGCGAGATAATCTCATCAGAACTTGTTTTACAAAAATAAAATTCTTTATCTTTTAGCACGGGGCGAAGAGCATTTTGAGCTAAAAACCGCAAAAGATCATCTTTACCAAACTGCGACAATACAGTCGATACAAACTCAACG
>WFMO01000267.1 GCA_015489055.1 Helicobacteraceae bacterium
GCAACTCTATGTGTTTGAAAAATATTATCTGTATGTTTGTCATGAAGGTGTAATGTTTTAAAATCATAATCTGGCAGATTGACTATAGTCTCCGTATCGGCAGTTGTTATAGCTTGTTTTAAGAAAGTGGTCTTTACATATACACCGTTGCAAAAACCGTTTTGAAGTTGATGTAAAAGACGGAGTATAGTGCTCTCTTTATCTAGCATATCTTCTTTGACTAAAAAAAGAAGTACAGGCTGTCCCGGTTGATTCCAGTGGGTGGATAAAAATGATAGACTGTCTTTAAAGTGTGTCGCAAGAAGTGTATTGTCGTAGCTAAAATAAAAATCTTGCGGATTTAAATAATATGGTAAAAATACACATTGTTCATTTTTAATGATATGAAGTCTGGCAGTTGTTATGGTTCTAGCTATAAGATAGGGGCGACCTGTTAGTTCTAGTTTTTGGTTTTGACCTATTTTTGTGTGGATTTTAGACAACTCTGACGCTTCTAAAATTTTAATAGGCCTGACTTCGCTTACTGTTTGAGCATTGATACCCTGTTTTAAAAGAGTTTCTTGTGTTTGTGAGTTTTCGGCAAGGATAGATATTGTCGGATACGCTACGCGTCTGTATCCAAGTCTTTTATGCCTTTTTAGAGGGTCTATATCATCAACGTCAAGTATGCCGTCTATAATCATATCGCTAAGCATATAAAGGCTTTGCGCCCATACTAACGGTAGATTTTCATTGGCGATACGCTCTTTGGAGCCTGGATTCTTTTTTTCCGCTTCAATATCTTTTGAATGCACAAAATAAAGCTCAGGAAGAAGTTTTTGACCATCTTTTTCAATGCAAAGAGAGTCTAACTTTTTTTTATATTCCTCAACTTTTTGCGTATCATGACGCATAAGAGCATCAAGTAAAAGGTATGTGTAAAACAGTGGCCATTGTGGTTCAATATGTTCAAATTTTCTTAATTCAGACGGCTCATAGTGAAGTTTTGAAGGATCTTCTATTCCGCTTTGATGTCCATCTAATAAAAAGCGTTTTAAGCCGTACGGACCAACTAGCTTATCAAAAATAGCAGCTTTAGTTAAATCTACCAGTTTTTCATCCTCTACAGCATATGCGGGATAACCTATGATGCTAAGCAAGGCGGCGTCTGTTTCTTTGGAGTTCGATTCTCGCGGCAAAAGCCCATGAAGGGTCATTCGCGAGTGAGCTATATCGCTTGGCACTACATGTATGACTGATTCATTTGTGTAAACATTTCCAAAAAGATTAAAACCGCTGATAGCTTCAAGTGCTGCTTTTGCCATACCTACTGAGCTGCAATTAATCTCAGGCATCCCGTGATTTATCTTATTGCCGCGCTCCCATATCCCATAATCAGGAGTGCAGTATGTGCGAGATATGTAATGTACAAGATTTTGTACAAAATTAACTTCATCTAAGGTGTAGATTATTTGTAAACCCGAAGCCGTCATTTGCGCAAGCATCAATACAAACAAGGAGGTAGCATCAAGTTGCAAATGTCCCCATTCGTCATCTGCAACGACGTTTAATCCTGTTGTGGTGGAATATTTTGCATGAAGAGCATCGGCGGGATTGAGTGTTTTTTTAAATCTTTCTACTTTTTGTGATTGTTTCATCATAGAGATTAGAAGTCCGCGCATCAGCTTAACAACACTTTGTGATAATAAACTGCTTCTAAAATGCATCGGATAATATTTTTTGTATGCTAAAGCCAAACCCCATGTACTTAGTATGCTATAAACATTGTCTCTCACCCATGCATCGGTATAGTCTCCATGGGCGTTTACCGCTGTACTTGCAGGCAGGAGTCCCGTGATTGGATTTTGACGTGATAAGATGATATTTTGTATAAAGTTAAAGTGTTTATTTAGTAGTTGATTGAGTTCTTTGAAGTCCATTATATGCCCTTGTTTGCAATTGTACCAAACAGATTATATATAATGTTGTATAATTTGTAAACAAAAAAGGAAAAATGATGTGGAAATATCCTATAGAAGATGATTTGATTGAAAAATTTACAAAATATTCTAAAATAACTGGAGTTATTTTTGTTGTTTTAGGACTCATCGGTGTTATTTATCCGGTTTTTATGACTTATGTAACTGTTACTTTTGTGGGATGGGTTATGTTGTTTGCAGGGCTCATGTCGGGATATATGACAATATCTAGCAGGCAGCATGATGCTATGGGATGGCTAAAGAGCTTGGCGCTCATCGGCGCATCTTTGTTTATTTTGTTTTATCCAAAAGGCGGAATCGGTACCGTCGGACTTTTGCTTAGCATATATTTTTTTATCGACGGTTTTTCAAGTTTCAATATAGCCTTGTCCATGAGACCATACAAAAATTCAATTATCTGGTTTATCAACGCATTTTTTTCAGTCCTCATAGCCATGCTGTTTTTAATTAATTGGCCGTTTAGCTCTATGTATCTTGTCGGATTGTTAGTTGGATTTAGTCTTTTATTTGACGGCATCGCACTTTTAGCAGGCGGTACTATCTTTAAGAAGCTATTGAAATAGCCTCTTTATTTTATGATATTGTAAAACATATCTACAGACAAGGCGGTTGTGATAACAAATGTAAGGGTGGCAAATATGTTGTTGAACTTTCCGTTTTTCAACTCACCCATAATGGATCTGTTATTTGCTAAAATCAAAATAATGACAATTAAAAACGGCAGTAAAATACCATCTAA
>WFMO01000268.1 GCA_015489055.1 Helicobacteraceae bacterium
GGGTGAGAACATGATTAGTTTGCATCGCGGATTGAGTAAAAGTTTGAAGTTGAATTTAGTAGATTACTATTTGGTAAATTATAAGAAAAAATAGAAAATTATGCACCCGTTTTTTTAATTAACTCAATTTTCCTAACCTATACTCTAAGTGTGCATTAGTAGAGTATCAAGTATTGTCCCCCTCTGCTTAGCACAAAGCCGTTACCAGCAATGCACCAGAAGGTAGGAAGAAGACCAACAGAAGGTCTTATCGATACTTAATCGAAATCAAATTGAACGACTTCTTGTCGCACAGACATAAAACCATAAGGTATGGAGTAAAAATGAGGATTTTATAGAAATTGAGGTAAAATATTAGAAATATTGCCCATAAAGATTTTTTTAACTCAAAAATCACTATGAGGAAAAACTAGCTGTTTGTGGAGATGTGAATTTGCAAGTGGCTGTTAAAAGAGAAGATAATGGCTGTAGATGGTGAGAATTACTTATAAAAAGCAAAATTGTAAATTTAGGAGTTTATGATGCAATCTTTATTTGCAGAGCCAGAACAGAATAAACAGTATCTAAGTATTCTATATAACGATGAAGCATATGAAGGAGAGATTCAACACCTTTTTGATGCTTCAAAATATGACAAAATGATACGGGAGATGAGTGATTAACATATGAAGATTGATATTTTAAGCGATTTCCACCTAGATTTTTATTTCAAGCCACATTTGAGTACAGATGAAAGTGTGAAGTCTTTTTTTAGACAAATTTTTACAGACAATGAAGCACGAGATATTGGAGATGTTTTAATTATTGCCGGTGATATTGGACACAATAATGAGCAAAACATACAAATATTGAAAATTTTACAAAAAGAGTTTTACAAACACATTATCTGTGTGCTTGGAAACCATGACTATTACCTTGTGAACAGTGAAACACGATATACTTTTGAAAATGACTCGTTTAAACGGGTGAAACATATGCGAGAGCTTATAAACCAAGAGTCAAATATCTATTGTTTAAACGGTGAAGTAATTGAAATAGAAGGTATTAGATTTGGTGGAACAGATAGCTGGTATGACGGAAGTTATATAAAAAAATATTTTCCACAATTTGATACAAATCAGATCAACATACTTTGGAAGCAAAATATCAATGACAGCAGACTCATAAAAGGGATTAGCAAGTTTGACGATATAACCATGTTAGAGATACCAAAACTTGAAACTATCTATAAAGAGTGCGATGTTATGATTACTCACGTTAATCCATCAAATAATGAGGAGCACATTAACGAAAAATACCACGACAGCCCTATCAATACATTCTTTACGTTTGATGGAAGCAGATTTTATACCAACGGTTCTATAAAATACTGGATATTTGGGCATACACATGATGTGATAGAGTATGAGATAAACAATGTTAAGTTTTTATGTAATCCTCTTGGTTACCCAAGTGAAAGCGAGTATGGAGAGGGGATTAAGATGAAAAGTTTTAAACTGTAAAAAAGAGAAGATATGAAGTGGAATACCAAAGAGAAAAAGCAAGCCAGAACACTTTATGAGCTGGCAAAACAACGCGATTATGAAAGGTTAATGACCAATGTCAAAAAAAGAGTGCCAAAGCAACCTGAGGATGTATGGCAACTGCAAAAATATTTGAACGAACAGACAAAAGAGTTCAATAGAGTCTATCAGTTTAGGTATGGGTATATCTTAGAAACATTTGCTTATCTGGCTAGAAAAGGGATACTGAAAAAAGAGGAGTTAGAATCACTTGGTGAAGAAAAATCCCGCTATATAAATGACCTCTTAAGGATTCTAACAGTAGATGATACAATTCAGACTTATCAAATTAAAGTGCTTCTAGAAGGCACGAAACCTACAGTGTATAGAACTATTGAGATACCTGAAAATACAACATTTTTCGATTTACATATGGCGATACAAATAGCATTTGATTGGTATAACGCTCACTTACATGAATTTAGAAAGGAAAATCTTCTTATCAGTGATCCAGAATTTTACGATGATGTTATGTATGAATTTGAAGATGAAAAACTTGTTGATGAAAATAAGATACAGATCTCTGAAATACTGCAATCGCCAAAAGATAAAATTAAATATCTCTACGATTTTGGGGATAGTTGGGAGCTTAATATTACACTCGAAAAGATTACAGATGCTAAAGATGGGGTGGAGTATCCTCGTTGTATTAGAGGTAAGCGATGTGCACCTCCAGAAGATGTTGGAGGTATATGGGGATTTGAAGAGTTTAAAGAGGTTATGGCAGATCCACACCATGAAGAGTATGAAAGCTACAAAGAGTGGTATGGTGGTGATTTTAATCCAGATTTTATCGATTTTGAGGATATAAATGAACAACTCCAAGCGTATTGTGAGCAACGTGACAAAGCATGAAAGAAAAACAAATAACACTCCAAGAGATTGAATTAATCGATCAAAAAACATTAGCAAAGATTCTCTACGAAGCGATTCAATTCGATGATAGACTCTATAAAAAAGTACAAAGTACCCTTATGAAAAACGATACACCAGCACTTCAAAAACAACTCACCAAAAGAATCTCTTCAATTTCAAGAGGAAGAAAGTTTATCGAGTATCGTCGCTCGTTTGAGTTGGCAAAAGATATAGAGATGATTGTTGATGACATCAAAGAGCTAGTAGAAGATAAAATTGTAGCGTTGCAACTGCTTAAAAAACTGATTCTTACCGATGAAAATATTTTTGCACGGTGTGATGACAGTAGTGGAAGTGTACAGTGCAGCTATAGTTATGCACAGGAGCTATACAAGGAGTATGTACCTTGTCTTGATGAAAAAAAACTTCTAAAAGATTTAAAAGAACTTCTTATCCTTGATGGGTATGGGATGCGTAACATCCTCGATGATTCGACTCCGAAGGATGTTTTACAATCACTTTATGACATAACATTACAAACATATCTTGCACATAATGAAGAGCACGGAGGGGCTACTTATGAGCAAGCTCTTCAAACAATATCACGACTTCTTAAACAACCGGAAATTTATGTAGAAGCACTTCAGAAAAAAGGGGTGAGGCTTTATGATTATAAGATACTTGATATCGCTTTGGAATATAAAACGATAGAGGATGGAGCAAAAACATCAGAGTATCTCGCTATGATACAAGAGATACCTGTTAATGGTGTGTCGGAGTATTTTGAAGCGTTGCTGTGGTGTGATGAGCAAAAAGGTGATCAATTGGCATTTACGAGTCATCTAAGACAATACTACGAAAAAACCTATCAGCCAAGTATCCTCAAACGCTACTTAGATAGACTTGATGGTGAGCTTTATACGCAAGAGAAGCAGCGAATACTTACTGAAGCACAGAACTTACCGTTTGATGTAGCGATAGAGCAGTTCATTACCCTTGATGCCAAAGAGATGTGCGCAGAGTTTATTCAAAAAAGCCTTTCAAACATAAATTACCTTAACTACCATACCATTAAGGCTGTAGAGCAGTTTTTGGGAAGTGAATACGCTTCTGTTGTTATACAACTCTATAGAGTACAGATAGAAGATTTACTTAAAGTAGCCAATACAAAATATTATCCAACCATTGTTAAAGCACTTCAAAAAATCGAGAAGATTGAAAACGCCTCCTATACAGAAGCATTACAGATTGAGTCAAATCAAGAATATATACAAAAACTGATTGAGAAACACCATAAAAAGAAAACATTGATGAGACTTTTACGCGAAGAATTTCCTGAAATATAATTATTTTCTAAACTCATTACAATGTTTAGAATTATGTGATAAAATGGGCGAGATGATAAAAAGTAGAGTTATCTTCACGATATGAATTTTATGAAATATGATATAATCGTTCCAATAATAGATGAGGAAATTATTATGTTAAAAGTGTATTCTCATGTAAAAAAAGAAGCTATCTATGTATAGTGTAAAAGATAAAAAACAAAAGACGCTGTACATAATAGCCGGTGCAAATGGAAGTGGTAAAACAACATTTGCACTTAATTTTGCAAAGGCTAAAAACTTAGATTTTATCAATGCCGATGAAATTGCAAAAGAATATGACCCTCAAGATATACAAAAATACAAGATAACTGCAGGTAAGGTTTTTCTTCAAAGAGTTAATGAAAGATTATCAAAAAATGACTCATTTATACTTGAGACAACGCTCTCTGGTAAATATCTTGAAAAAGTTATTGAGAAAGCGCAAAAAGCAGGCTTTTTTGTCTCCTTAATTTATTTGTATTTAGATAATAGTGTAGAAAATATATTAAGAGTAAAAAATAGAGTTTTAGCGGGTGGACATAATGTACCAGAAATAGATATCATACGAAGATATATGCGAAGTAAGAATTTATTTTTTTCCTTATATAAAGATCTTGTGGATGAATGGAGTCTGTTTTATAATGGGGATGATAAATTTGAATTGATTGCAAACAATCAAATGATTATTGATGAAATAACCTACAACAACTTTTTAAAGGACGTACAATATGAGTGAATTTGAATTAATGGTTTTAAAGATAGCTGCTAAAGCTACTAAAGATGCTCAAGAGAAAAACCTCAAAAAAGGTATAGCGAATGTTTATAGTAAAAATGGCCAGCCTTTTTTTCAACTACCAGATGGCACTATTACTCAAGAGGAACCTCTGCAATATAAAAGGGTGATATTAAAATAATAAGCTGATTCTTCGTATAGCATCCTTTTTAGGTTGCTGTCCATATGATATTTGAATACTTTCTTCAAAAAACTATATTAAGCCGATTAAACTTACTAATCATATAAAAATATAATACGATTAAGCTAAATTCGCATCTTCTTTAATGCTCAATCTGATTCCTGAGCAAGTATAATTTTCAAGAAAATTTACATTATGTCATTTCTAGTGTATTTAATGAC
>WFMO01000269.1 GCA_015489055.1 Helicobacteraceae bacterium
AATGAGTCAAGAGATAAGCCTCTAAGCGATATGAAATTATTAAAACTAATCGAAGAAAAGTTTAAAGTTACAATGGTGAGAAGAACAATTGCCAAATATAGAGCACAACTTAACATAGCAGGATCAAATGAAAGAAAAAAACTATATCAACTCAATGTCTGAATTAAAAAAAAGGCTTGACGTGGAAGTTGTAAAACGAAACAAAACCACAGAAGTCTCAAAAGATAGACCTGATCCTATTATCGTAGCACGCAAATATAAAAATGAGACCATTTCGCTGATATGCGCTTTGTTTGCATACGGCAATGTCAAACAGATAGTTAAGTTTTTGGATTCTCTTGATTTTGCACTTTTGGATGCTAAGGATGATATCATACAAAAAGAGCTAAACCATTATTATTACAGATTTCAAAATTCACAAGATATTATATGTTTGTTTATCGCTCTTAAGCGGCTAAAAGATATCTCAAGTATTGAGGATTTATTTGTGCAAGGTTACAAGAAAAATCATAGTACTTTAGAAGGTGTCTCTGAAGTGATACAAGTCATGTATGGACTTTGTGAACATTCATCAAGAGGGTACAGCTTTTTACTTGGCAAGGTGCCTGTAAAAACAAAAGGCGCAGGTGCATTAAAAAGATGGATGATGTATCTTCGCTGGATGGTAAGAAATGATAACGTAGATATGGGGTTGTGGAGTAAAGTCGATAAATCTGACCTTATCATGCCGCTTGATACACATACATTTAACGTCTCAAAAAAACTGGGACTGCTAAGTAGAAAAACATATGACCTAGAATCAGCCATTCAGCTTACATGTAAGCTAAAAGAGTTTGATGAAAAAGACCCGTTAAAATATGATTTTGCACTATATAGAATAGGGCAAGAGAAGCTAGTGTAGGCAAGCAGAACTAATATTGCGTAATTTATACAAAAGTACGATATTTTACTAAATAAATTTCTAATATGTTTATTAAAATATTTGAAGTATAATTAAATGATTTGACAGGAGAATACGTTTGTTACTTAACAAAAAATATACACTTTTTTATGGTATAAAATCAACATATAAAGATTTTATTATACTTTCAATTTTTACGACTATCTTATTTTTGTCACATCACTACACAAACTATTTTACTATGTTTATGCCTATCTCCATCTCCGCTTTTTCAGGAACGGCTATTTCGTTGATACTCTCTTTTAACCTGGCTCAATCTTATGATAGATGGTGGGAGGGTAGAAAAATCTGGGGTGCTATAGTAAATGATTCCCGCTCACTAGCTCTACAGCTCAAACGCTTTACGACAGAGGCTGATGCAGCTAAATATAAAGAGATAGTAAAACTGCAGATTGTTTGGAATTATGCAGTTGTATCGATGCTGAGAAAAAATGATATTGATGTTAAATCTCTAAAGTATCTAAACAATAAAGATAAAAAATCTTTTGCTAATGCACAGCATAAGCCCCTTTGGATTTACAATAAAATACAGACAAAACTTAAAGAATTTACATCTTTAAATACATATGAACAGATACAAATTGATTCAACACTTACAAGATTGGTGGCACATATGGGAAAACTGGAGCGTATTAAAAATACAAGATTTCCTATGGAATATCAACTTGTACTTCATGCATCTATCTATATTTTTCTGGCGTTTCTTTCACTTTCGTTGGCAAATCTTAAGCATCATTGGGAGATATTTATGCTCATTTTCATTGCGGTGCCATTTTTTTTACTTGAAGCGACTGCAAAACATCTTCAAAATCCTTTTGAGGGTTTGCCGCCGGATGTACCAATGTACTCAATTAGCCGAAATATAGAGATAAATTTACTTACCCTAATAGAAGAGCCGGAGATACCGCAACCCATAAAGAGTAATGGTTTTTATCTTAATTAAAGTGTTTTTTGTGTTTTGGTGGTACCACCGGCCGGAATCGAACCGGCACTCCGAAGAACCGGATTTTGAATCCGGCGTGTCTACCAATTTCACCACGGTGGCATCTGTTGAAGTTAAATAAGAATGCAATAATACACATTTGTTGCTTAAAAATAGCGTAAAGTATAGCTTGATTTTATAAAATCAATTTTTAGACGATATTTATACAAAAGTTGCAAATGGAACTGTATTTGCTTTTACTGTATATAATTTATAATGGAGGGATAGAATGCGTGTTACACAAAGTATGTATTACCAGAACTTTAATAGTAGCAATAGCGCTTTGGCTAATGAGCTTTTAAATGTAAACAGACAAATCTCATCAGGCGCAAAGATACAATACGCATATCAAGGTCCAAATACGTTTGCAAAAACATTAAACCTTAATAATGAAATATCAACATTTTCACAGGTAATTTCAAGTGTTAACAGCGCTCAAAATATCAGCAAACAAACAGACAGCACAATTAGCAGCATGATATCTTCACTCACACAATTTAAGACGACGCTTATACAAGCTGCTTCGGGCGGACAGTCGGGAGCCAGTATGGACGCTATAGCTCAAACTCTCTCAGGCATAAAAACACATTTGATGAATCTGGCTAACACTTCCGTTAACGGACAATATCTGTTTTCCGGTTCAGCGACTTCACAAAAACCAATAAATGCCAATGGACAATATATGGGTAATGCTCAGCAGCTAAGTGCTTTTTTAGGATCAGGCGTTAAGCAGGCATATAACATTCCCGGTTCGCAATTGTTTTTAGGAACAAACAGCAGTGTAAAAAGAACAATTACTACAAATGTACCACATTTGAATCAAACGCTACTTCATCCTAGTGTTATGACAACCTCACCAAACCAAAATTCACAACAGGTATATATTACACCGACAGACACTATACGTGATCTTGTCGGCTCATCATCATCTACTATCAATAGTACTTTGGCTAATCATAATTTCTATATTCAAGGAACAACGCATGACGGTACAACTTTTAATACGACAATAAGCCTAACAGATACAAATACTGTCCAAGATTTAATGACTAAGATAGGAGAGGCGTTTGGCAATACTCCTACAAACAGTGTGGTAAATGTATCTCTTAATGCGCATGGAGAATTTGTCATTAAAGATAATTTACCCGGTAGCTCAAAGCTTGACTTTCATATGGTTGAAAATACAAGCAATACGCCACAGAGTAATCTAACTGCTTTAAATTCCGATAAAACAAATCTAGTCAGCTTTAATCAAAGTTCTGTTGCTAGTTACGTCTCCAAGGTAGGACAGCAACATAGCCTATATGACCCTGCTAGCTACACATTAAATATGCAAATGACGACTCATGTAGGTAAAACGGCGCGAACTTCTACACCTTTACTTTCGATTTTACCCGCCAATACAGCAACAATCTCATTTAGCGGAAATAAAACAGATGGCAGTAGCGTTTCATCAACTTTTACTGTTACATCAAGTTCAACAGTTAAAGATTTAATGAATGCAATTAAAACAACTTACCAGTCTATCGGAGATGACTTAAATGTTGGATTAACAAATGGTAAGTTGACATTTTATACAAAAGCCGGAGCAGGGAAGATAGATGTATCTATGAAATCCAAAGATAGTAGCGGCGCAACCATTAACGGGCTTACAGAAAATGCGGGATTGAGCTATGACACTGCAGCATTTACAGCTAGTGGGGCATCATTGACATCTAATGTGTCTCAAATTGTTAATGCAGATAATTCTTATGCAACAAACAGCACAACACTCTCTCAAGTCTCCGGCACCTCTCCTTTTGTGAGCAGTACACAATCAAGACAACTTGTTTTAAAGGGTATCGATATAAACGGTAAAGCTTTTAACGCAACTATAGATCTTAAGCAAAGCGGCTCAACTTTCTCAGTTGATGGCGGTACAACAAACTACCCAATCTACAATATGGCAACCCCAAGAACAGCCACAAACGGTAATGATGTTACATATCAGCAATTAAGTGATGTTGTAAATATGATAGTAAGCAACAATCTTCCATCATCCACGTCGAGTCCAACAGCTTATGACAAAGCTATTGCAAATGCAGATATACAATCTACTGTGAAATTAAATAACCAAGGACAGCTTACATTTACACAAAACAATGCAAACATTACAAAAGCACAAATAAGTCTATATGATGCAAATAGTGATAGTGTCACATCTTCATCACCTGCTGCTTTAGAATTTAATGCAAATAAAGCTAATACTGTTTCTGACCCAAAAACAAACTTTTTTTCTGCTTTGAGCGAAGCTATTTCATCGGTTTCTAAAAATCAGATTTACCCTGATTCGACTGTGGGAAGTCAGGCTACTATAGGTATAGAAAATTCCATAACCATGATAACCAACCTTATAAATCATGTAACAAAAGTACACTCTCTCTCAGGTGTACAAACACAATCACTGCAACAAGCCGCAGATACTACCAGTATGCTTAAAGTCAGCACGCAAATAGTTCAGTCATCAGTGATTGATACAAATATTGCCGAAGCCACTGCAAGGCTAAGCCAGCTACAATTGAATCAACAAGCTTTGTATGCCAGTTTGTCAAAAGTGTCAAAGTTATCATTGGTCAATTATATATAAGCTGATTTTTGATATACTCCATACCTTAAAGATAAAAGCTTTATACGCTTTTTGTTATTGTCATAAATAGGATATTTTTTGCGTAATATTTTTTATATCATTGTATTTGGAGTTTTAATATATTTAGGTATATCAACGGTTGTGGCTAATAGCTCTATAGTTGGAACTTATGGTCATGCATTTGCAGTGTTTAATCATAGATATTTTGGTTATCTGTCTTATATCTATCCATTTTTATTTTTATATCCATTATATAAGATATATAAGTTTTCTGTGCTTACTTCAAGACGCTTAGAGATTATTATAGCTTCTATCGTTCTCTTTTTTGCCATGGAGATATTACAAGCCGTTTTAATTTCCAATGATTTACGAGGTAAACTAGGTTCTGATTTTATAGGATTTGTTTCTCCATATATCGGTATTTTTGGTGTATGGCTGGTTGTACTTACATTAGTATTAATATCTTTTAGTATTTTATACGATTTTGAATTGTATCAATTTAGAGATAAGCTATTATTTGCGTACTCTGATGCTGTAAAAAAGGATACCAAAGAAGACACCAAAGAAGACACTTTAGATGAACCATCATATATTCGCAAGCATATTGATATTAAAAAAGATGCACAACCTCCATTGCATCAAGAAAAAGAAAAGATATCTGATGTTTTAGTATCAGATAGCGCCACCTCATCAGCAGAAGAGACGGTCACACCAAAGCACAATATTATAGTAGATGAATTGGAAGAGAATAAAAAACTATTAGAATCAATCGAAAAAGGCAAAACTGAAAAACCTAAAAATTTTAAACTTCCAACAAGTAATTTTTTACAAAAACC
>WFMO01000270.1 GCA_015489055.1 Helicobacteraceae bacterium
CTTTTCCAATAACCTTTCCAAGTGACCTAATATAAGACTGTTCGCCTAATAAGAGTGTTTCTTTATTGTAGTTTTTGTTATCACTAATTACCTCTATAATACCGTCAAGTCTTTTAGCTATTCGCTTTACAAAAAGCCCTGAATTACTTGAGATCACGAATATTCCGTCTTTTTCTATGTTTGTAAGTGTCGTATCAAATAAAATAATTTCTTGATCAAACAGTGTAGGTTCCATAGAATCACCTATTACATTGATTGCAGCGATACTGTCTATGTTTACTTGGCGAGACTTATAGAGATTATTTAAGAACTCTTTATCTATTGTAAGCATTTCATAATTTTCCTCAAAATTAAAAGCTCCGCCACCTGCGCTTGCATTAATATCCTTGAAATATTTTATTTTTGAGTATCTCTCCGTTTGTTCTTCAAGTGATTTTGGTTCTTGATCAAAAAGTAGCCAGTTAATTGATATCTTCTTCTTAGCACAGAAAAATGCTATCTGCTCATAAGGTATGGAATTTCTCTTTTTGAAGTGTGTGAGGCTCTCTTTTGAAAGTTCAAGAGCATTTGCTACATCCTTATCAAAAACTCTCTTGTTGGGTAAGTCTGAACTGATGATATCTTTTATCTTTTCTATAATGACAGGTAGATTCATAAAGCACCCTTTTATTCTAATAGCTATTATTTAATTGAAATTATATCACTTTATAGTCTTGATTTTAAAAAATAAGTTATATTTTGTCAATTAATAAGAGAAGAGGGTAAAAATATGAAGATACATATGGATCTGGACTGTTACTTTGTGTCGGCGGAGCGATGCAGATATCCTTTTTTAAATGGCAAAGAGGTAGTAGTTGTAAAAGGGAGCGATAAACAGATATTTAATACGAAGAAAAAAGAAGGAGTTCTTTTTGATGGGTTAGGGGCCTTTAACTCCACACTGGAATTTAAAAACATTGAATCAAATGATATATTAAATGCATGGAAAAAAGAGTTTATATCAAAGAACGGCGTAATATACGGTACTGTCATTGCAAAGAGTTATGAGGCAAAGGCTCACGGTATAAAGACAGGAACAATGCTGCGCGAAGCACTACGAATGCGTAGTCATTTAATAGTGCTAAAGAGTGATCATTTATATTATCAGCAGCTCTCGAACAGACTTAGGGAATATCTTCATACTAAAATACCGGTGTTAGAGCAGTATTCGATTGATGAGTTCTTCGGAGATCTTACAGGCTGGGTAAATGAAGATAATATTAAGGAGTATATTAGAGATTTACAATCTGAAATACTTAAAAAATTTAATCTTCCAATTACTATAGCAGCAGCAAGAAGCAAATGGACAGCTAAACTCATAGTATCTATGATAAAACCCTATGGTATAAAAGTACTTCGTTTTAAAGAAGAAGCTGGATTTGTAAATAACATAGATATAAACAAGTTCCCAGGAGTAGGGCGCGCAATATCAAAGCAATTATCTTCTTATCATATACATACAATAGCCGATGCAAAAAAGAGGCCGTCTCTTTTTGCGAATTACGGAAAAACAGGAAATGAGTTATTTAAAAGAATTTGCGGAACTGACAATGAGCCGGTCTGTCCCGGTAGAGAACGAAAAGGGATAGGAATAGGGAGAAGTTTCAAACCTTTACATAATCGTGAAGAACTGCAAAGAAGGATAGCTGTTCTTGTAAAGTATTTAAGCTACACAATTATTAAACTTGAACTCAATCCAACAACTTATCATTTTAAGATAGGATATGAATATGGGCTGAAGTCAGAAAGATCAATAACGCTTAACAGGTTATTTAATGAACGGGTATTAAATGAGTACGCATTAAGAGTTATAACAAAGCTAGATATCCATCCCGGATATAAAATAAATTATTTAGGTATAAGCAGTTCAAATTTTGCAGGCAGATATAACCGTAAAATCTACTCAGTTATAGAGTATGAACAAGATAGGAAAATGGCAGCACTCTCAACAAGTATTACAAAGATTAGGGATAGATATGGGATAGATGCTATATTTTATGGAGTAGAGAGAGCTGTTTAGAGTAAATATTAAAAAACTCATTAGAAATATATATTTCTTTATTGAATCTTCTCAAGAGATAGTTTTATTAAATTTACTAACGAAATGTTCATTAAAAACTCTTGGGTATATTGCTAGAGAAATTTTCAATCAAAAGATATTTATATTTATAAATATGAGTCAACTATTATGAAAATAGCAGATTTAGCTTGTTTAAAGAGTTTAATATTTTGCTAAAATATTTTATTCTTTTGTTTTTATCACTTCTTGTAGTTCTGATAATTTGATAATTTTTTTACTATCTAAATTGTTTACTTTACAAAGCGCACCTAATCTGGCTATCTCTAATAGCTCGGGAAATCTGGCTTTCCAACCTTTTATTGTCTGTTCACTCTTTCCGACTAATAATGCTAATTCTTTGTTAGTTACTTTATGTTTCATGCATATAATTATAGGTATTTATGCTTATATAATATTTATTAGTCAAAAAGTATGATATATAGTACTTCTTTAATATGTTGTTAAGTAATTATATATAATACTTCTATTAATTATAGTATTGTATAAGATACTATAATTACTTTTCATATTAAAGGAAAAAAATGGGTAAGATTCAAAATTTAGATGTTTCATTACAAGATTTAGTAGCAAAAATAGACCGAGGTGAATACCATATTCCAAAATTTCAAAGAGACTTTGTATGGAAAAGCAGCGACATTGAGAGTCTTGGAGACTCAATAATTCGTAGTTATCCTATATCGTCTATGCTTGTTATGCCAAAAAACGGTACTTTAACAATTGGAGCAGGGCCGCTTAAGACTAATGGTTCAATACTCTCTGAAACAAGCGGAGATTATGTTTTAGATGGTCAGCAAAGAATAACTTCTATTGCTCGCATATTTTTAGGATTAGATAATAAAAAAGAGTATTATTTTGATTTACTCTCTATGTTGATAGAGCGATTCCCAAAAGATGAAATTACACAAGATTCCGGCATTTGTTCAAAAATTGTTAGTGAAAGTAACTATAATTATTCTAAGATAAGCGATAATTTTTGTAAAGCTTTTGCTACTACATCAAATGGTGATGAAAAAAATACCCGTCAGTATAATCGATTTATATCAGGCCGTGCCATTATAGAGAATAGATATGGTGCTGTTATTAATAAGTTTCTGCGTAGTTTTAAACAAAAGAATGAGGAGTGTATAGATAAATACACTGATTATCTCAATGCAGTATTAGGTTCTGTGGGAGGGTATGGGATACCAGTTACAAGAATTAGCGAAGATTCTGATCTTGGTTTGGTGATCCGGGTATTTGAAAAAGTAAACTCTACTGGTAAAAATTTAGCTATATTTGATCTTATTAATGCAAAGACCTTTAAAAGTGGAGATGATGCAAATTCTGAAGGGCTTGCAGATTTTTTATATAATGAAATCAATAACTATTGCCAAATAAATAGCAATACAAAATGTATAGAGCAGTACTTTGAATATTCTTCTTCTCAAGATCAGTACAAAAATCTTGCGCGTGTAATTCGCATTGTGGCTATTTTAGAGTTACTATTAAAAGGAAACCATCCTCATTTTACAAAGACATATATCTTCAATAAAGAGGCGGGATTTTGGTTTGAGATGTGGAATCGCTATGGTAAAGATATTTTAGATACTCTTGTATGGTTAGAAGAGTCAAATCTGGTCACATTAAGCAATAAAATATTATTAGAATACATAGTGCCTATTCTCATAATTTTTCCGCGTCTCAAACAACAAAATATTTTTCGAAATAATGTAAAAAAATATATTTTATACAGTAATATAAAAAATATTAGCTTCTCAAAGACAAATCTTGATATCGTAATAAAATTCTATGAATTTGCAAAAGAACTTAAAAATAATAGCAATACACTCTATAAGCATGCTCTTAGATTGCCAATCAATATGGAACTAAATCTTACTGAAAATGATATAACGGGTATATCTGTAGGACAGAGCAGGGCATATCTCTCAAGTTTATATGTACTTTTTAAAGAAAAACATATTGGTGTCGGAAATGTTGATTTTACCAACTCAAAAATAGAGTATGGCAGCTCTATAGCGCTTGATGAACACCATATTATTCCAAGATCAACTGTTAAGCGCTATCCAAGAAACTCACTCTTTAATTCGATTGCCAACATCACGCCGCTTAATCTTGCAAGTAACAGATGGGAGATAAAAGATACACCGTTTTATGAATATATCGATACGCTTCAAAAAATTTATGGAAAAGATGAGTTTGAATATATCTTAGAACAAAACATCATTGATCCAAAATTGGTACAATCTAGAGTATCGCAAGAAGAGATATTACGCACACGCGCAAGAAAAATAGCTGCCATTATCACAAGCTATTTTAATGATTGAAAAAGCAGTATAAGCAATAGAGTAAATAAAGAGTATTGTATTGCAAACTGCAATGAGTTTAAATGAGGATATTATGATTGGATATAATAAATCTCATTTAGTCAAAGGAGAGTATAAAATGACTACGCAAAACACTATTGTCTGCCCAAACTGCGGTACTGAAATAAATATAGAAGAAGCGCTCTATACTCAATTGCAAAAGAAGTTTAACAGAGATATGAATAAAGAGCGTAAAAAATATAAAGAGGCTATGGAATTACTTCATACTAAAGAGCAAAATCTTAAAAATGAACAAATTCAGTTCGATAAAAAACTCAGCGATGCTTTAGCTCAGCAACTCCAAATTGAAAAGTTCAAGCTTCAAAACAGCATAAGCAAAGAGATAAAAGCAAACCTCGAACAAGAAAACGCTTTGCAACTAAAGCAACTTCAAGAGGAACTAAATGTCAAGAGTAAACAGGTACAAGATCTCAATGCCTCTAAAGCTAAGATCGCTAAGCTTGAACGTGAAAATGCAGAGATAGAATCTAAAGTAAAAGCTGATATTGCCATAGAATTTAATAAGCAGTTAGAAGAAGAGAAACAAAAAGCACAAAAGGCAGCTCAAGAGATGAGTGAGCTCAAACTCAAAGCAAAAGAGGAACAGCTTCAGCAGGTAAAAAACCAACTCGAAGATGCACAGAGAAAAGCCCAGCAGGGCAGTCAGCAAATTCAAGGTGAAGCACAAGAACACTCAATAGAAGATTATCTTGAATTTTTATTTAAATACGATAATATACAAGAGATTAAAAAAGGAGCTTTTGGAGCGGACTGTATTCAAACTATTAACACGCCAGATTTTCAAAACTGCGGCAAGATATGTTATGAATCAAAAAATACTAAAACATTTGGCAATGACTGGATAGCTAAGCTAAAACATGACATGCTTGATGCAGGCGCAGATATAGGAGTGCTTGTAACAGCAACTTATCCAAAGGGCATGGATAGAATGGGATTTATTGATGGAATATGGGTTTGCAGCTATGAGGAGTTTAAAGGAAGTGCTGCACTTTTAAGACAAAGAGTTATTGAGGTCTATATAGCAGCAAAGTCTCAAGAAAACAAAGCAGATAAAATGAGCCTGCTTTATAGTTATTTCACAAGTCAAGAGTTTAGTCTGCAGTTAAAAAGTATTGTAGAAGGGTTTGTTGCAATGCAAGAAGAGCTAAATAAACAAAAACGCTCCATTATGGCCAGTTGGAGACGTCAACAAAAGCATATAGATACTGTACTTCTAAATACGACTAATATGTACGGTTCGATTAAAGGAATCGCTGGTAACGCTTTAGAGAATGTACATGCCCTGGAACTGGAGTATGATGAGGATGAATTAGATAAAAATCAAGAAGAGTAGGGCGATATCTTTGGAGATGAAGTAGTTGCAAGTGTCATACTTGATAGACTACTGCACCGTTTTTGTTCATTTTTAATCAATGGAGCAAGTCACAAAATGAAAGAGTTATTTAAAAAAAGTAGCAAAAGACAGAGCAAATAAGTAAAATCCCCATACCAGAAGATGACAATATATAAAATTATGTTATGATTTTACTCTACTTCAGGTGGGTCACTTTTCATCAAAAAAGTGGGTCAAAATTCGTCAAAAATAACACCGCTTCATAGGGTTTTCAAATACCTTTGCAGGTTTTTTGTGTAGAGCACAATCATGAAAAGCTCCAATTTTTATTATTACCCCTGAAACAGACTCTTAATCTCTTCTTTATCCATATCTTTAAGCCAACTCTCACCAATATTGACACTTAAATCAGAGAGCTCTTTTTTGGCTTGTATCATCTTATCTATCTTCTCCTCAAAACTATTTTTTGTGATAAATCTATGAACAGTTACTTTTTTTGTTTGTCCTATTCTATAGGCTCTATCTGTTGCTTGGTTTTCTACAGCAGGGTTAAACCATAAATCGTAGTGAATGACATGATTAGCTGATGTAAGGTTAAGCCCTGTGCCTCCTGCTTTTAAAGAGAGAATAAAGATTTTATATCTGTTGTCTGTTTGAAACTTTTCTACGGTCTCTTCTCTTTGTTTTTTACTCATATCACCCTTGAGATAAAGTGGTTCTGTATAGAGCTCTTTTTGAATAAGTTTTGCTAAAATATTTCCCATCTCTACATACTGAGTAAAAATTA
>WFMO01000271.1 GCA_015489055.1 Helicobacteraceae bacterium
ATGGCAGGCGTGGGTATCGGTATGAGTCATGGTGCTGAGTCTGCACTTGTTAACCCTGCGTTAATTACAACAGTTAAAGGAACTGAGGTATCTTTTGGCGGTACAGTGTTTATGCCTCATGTTAAAAATACGAGCAATGGGTCTAATGCGAATAGCGACAACACTTTAAACCTTATCCCTGAAGTCTCATTGGCTACAAATGTTAATAACCATTTTTATTGGGGCGTGGGCATGTGGGGAACTGGCGGTATGGGTGTTGATTATCGTGGTAATAGTGCTCAGATGGATATGTACACAAATCTTCAGCTTATGCAGTTTGGCGTACCTTTGGCGTATAAAATTAACGGATTAAGCATAGCAGTAACTCCTATAGTTCAATATGGCTCATTAGATATTAACTATAACTATGGTGGAGATCATGGAAATGGAACATCTCAAGATTACAAATGGGGATACAACGTGGGTATCGCTTACCAGACACACGGCTTAACCGTTGGTGCTATATACACTTCACAAATTGATATGGAGTACAAAGGAATACTTTCAAGTACAGTTGGACCAATGACAAACAATGCTTATAAAAACAATAAGCTATCAACTCCAGCAAGCTATGGTGCAGGTATTAGTTATAAACTAGGCGGCAGTACATTAGCATTTGATTACAAACTTATCAAATGGTCAAACGCATACGGATATAAAGATTTTAAATGGAAAGACCAAAATGTTTATACTGTCGGTTATCAATATGATGCTGACACATGGGCATTACGTTTAGGTTATAATTATGCTAAGAGCCCTATAAGCGAGCAATCTGTAACTGCAAGACCGACAAGCAATGGTTTGCAAGGGGGCGTCATCAACATGTTTAATCTTTTAGGCTTCCCTGCAATCGTACAATCACATGTAGCAATCGGTGGAACATATAAGTTCAGTAAACAAACTTCACTTGATGTTGCTTATACTTACGCATTATCAAATTCTGACACATACAACACAACATTTAGAACAGGTCGTGGTCTCCAGCCAGGTACAATGACTACAAAGCACAGTCAAGATGGCGTAAGCGCTCAGCTTAACTATAAATTCTAGAGATAATATCTCTCATTCTTTTTGCCGCCTTGTGCGGCACTCCTTAAATATTTTTACTTTAATAAAAGTTTTACCTTAATTTTGATATTATACTCATCCACTTTACCGCTTTGTACACAAACTAAGTGAATCTTTATATATATGTTATAGATGTAGATATAAATATTGGTTATATAGCTATAACCTCATAAGCGTTGAAGATGCAAAAGTCAGGAGCTTTGGATGAAAGTACGTGCTTCAGTAAAGAAGATGTGTGATGATTGTAAAATCATCAAAAGAAAAGGGATTGTAAGAGTCATCTGCAAAAACCCGAAACATAAACAAAGACAAGGATAAATATGGCACGTATAGCAGGTGTAGATTTACCAAAGAAAAAACGTGTAGAATATGGATTGACTTATATATATGGTATAGGTCTTCATCAATCTCGGGAAATACTAAAAGCGACAGGCATAAATCCAGACAAACGCGTTCATGAACTAAATGCTGAAGATGTTGCCTCAATCACGAAAGAGATAAGAGCTTCACATGTAGTTGAGGGTGATTTAAGAAAACAGGTTGCTATGGATATCAAATCATTAATGGATTTGGGTTCATACAGAGGTCTTCGTCATCGCCGCGGTCTTCCATGTCGTGGTCAAAAAACTAAGACAAATGCGCGCACCCGTAAAGGTAAGCGTAAAACTGTCGGCGCAGCATAAGGATAAAAGTTTATGGCAAAAAGAAAAGTAACGCATAAAAAAGTCGTAAAGAAAAATATTGCACGAGGCATAGTACATATCGCTGCATCATTTAACAATACATTAGTTACCATCACAGATGAGATGGGCAATATGATTGCATGGAGTTCTGCTGGAAGTCTTGGCTTTAAAGGAAGTAAAAAATCTACTCCTTTTGCCGCACAACAGGCAGTTGAAGATGCTGTAGAAAAAGCAAAAGTGCACGGTATCAAAGAGCTTGGCATTAAGGTTCAAGGTCCGGGTTCAGGTCGTGAGACGGCAGTTAAAGCAGTAGGCGCTATTGAAGGTATTCGCGTTACATTTATGAAAGATGTAACTCCATTGCCACACAACGGTTGTCGCGCACCAAAACGTCGTAGAGTTTAAGGAGATTGACTAATGGCAAGATATAGAGGTCCGGTAGAAAAAATTGAACGTAGATTTGGTGTTAGTTTAGCACTAAAAGGTGAGCGTCGTTTGGCAGGAAAATCTGCGATAGACAAACGTCCATACGCACCAGGTCAACATGGTCAGCGTCGTAAAAAAGTCTCAGATTACGGCTTACAGTTAAATGAAAAGCAAAAAGCAAAATTTATGTACGGCATATCTGAAAAACAGTTTAGAACTCTTTTCCAAGAAGCAAACAGAAGAAGCGGAAATACAGGTACAAACCTTATCACACTTCTTGAAACGCGACTTGATAACATAGTATATCGCATGGGTTTTGCAACAACTCGCCGTTTTGGTCGCCAACTTGTAAACCATGGACATGTTTTAGTAGATGGCAAGCGTGTCGATATCCCATCATACAAAGTTAAAGTAGGTCAAAAAGTTGAGATTCGTGAAAAAAGCAAAACAAACCCTCAGATAGTTCGCGCTATCGAATTAACAAGCCAAACAGGGCTTGCATCATGGGTTGATATAGACACCGCTAAAGTATTTGGGATTTTGACTCGTTTACCTGAGCGTGAAGAGGTGGTGATTCCAGTTGAAGAACGTTTAATCGTTGAGCTTTACTCTAAATAATAAAATACAAAGGCACAAAATATGAACAATATAAAAGCCACTCCGCTTACACCGCAAGACTTTGTGGTTGAGCAGATAAGTGAAAATGAAGCAAATATAATTGCCTACCCATTTGAAACAGGCTATGCCGTGTCCTTAGCTCATCCGCTTCGTCGTTTTTTGCTTAGCAGTTCTGTCGGATACGCTCCAGTTGCCGTTAAGATAGAGGGCGCTAAACATGAATTTGATTCGGTTCGTGGAATGCTGGAAGATATATCTGATTTTATTATCAACTTAAAAGGTATAAGATTTAAGCTAAACCATAACAACACAGAGGCTGAAGCTAATTATAGTTTTGTCGGTCCTTGCGAGATTAAAGGTCAGGATTTAGAAAATGAAGATGTTAGCATAGTAACACCGGATAACTTTCTAGCTACGTTAAATGAAGATGCTACGCTTAATTTTACTGTTAAGATTTATCAAGGCATAGGTTATGTGCCTAGTGAAGATATAAGAGATGAATTTAGTGATGATTATATCGTCCTTGATGCATTTTTTACACCGGTCAAACGAGCTACATATAAGATAGAAAAAATGCTAGTGGATGACAATCCAAATTTTGAAAGAGTTATTTTAAATATATTGACAGATGGTCAAGTATCACCGTTAGATGCTTTTAGAAATTCATTAAATGTTATGCATTCACAGCTATCAGTCTTTAACAGTGAGATAAGCATTCAGTCACCCACCACGATTGAAACCATAGAAGAGAGCGATGAGCTTAAAAAGTTACTGGCGTCTATTGATGATTTGGGGCTTAGCGCAAGAAGTTATAACTGCCTAAACCGCTCTGATATTAAGATGATAGGCGAAATTGTTCTTATGAGTGAGAATGATCTTAAAAATGTTAAAAATCTAGGTAAAAAATCTTTTGAAGAGATTTTAGAAAAAGTAGAGGAATTTGGTTTTGCAGTCGGATATGATTTATCAGCCGAATTAAAAAATGCATTAATCAAAAAGATAGAAGCCCAATAATAAATTAAGAGGATTGTAGATGAGACATCGTCATGGATATCGCAAACTAGGTCGCACAAGTGCTCACCGTAAGGCACTTCTAAAAAATCTTAGTATTGCAATAATTAAACATAATAAGATAGAAACAACGATTGACAAAGCAAAAGAGCTTCGTTCATTTATCGAGAAATTAATAACTACTGCGCGCAAAAGTGACAGTAACGCCCATCGTGCAATATTTGCAGTGTTACAAGACAAGGAAACAACCAATAAACTTGTAACAGAAATAGCGCCAAAATACAGTGATCGCAATGGCGGCTACACAAGAATAATCAGAACAAGAATTCGTCGTGGTGATGCAACTACGATGGCTTTTATCGAACTAGTTTAATATTTGGGATTTCTCCCAGATATCTTTATAAAACCACTCCGCTAGCATCAAAAATATATTATTTATTATTTATTAAGCGTTTTTTGCATATTTTATGTTATTATATAATAAAATATCAATATATAAAGGTGGCATTATGGTTCCATTTACCGATAAAGAGTTAAT
>WFMO01000272.1 GCA_015489055.1 Helicobacteraceae bacterium
CCTATTCTAACCATATTTGAACCACATTTTATAGCTAGTTCAAAGTCGTGGCTCATGCCCATGGAACAGATGGTGGCTCCACTGATTTTTGAATAGATATTATGTGTGATTTCAAAACTTTGTTGGATTATTTTCGTGTCATCAGTATGTGCGCCAATGCTCATAACGCCTTTTAAATTTATGCTGTTACATCTTTGCAATATCTCTTGATAGACATCTAGAGCCTGTTCTGGTGTGACACCGGATTTTGTTGATTCGTTGGCAGAGTTAATCTGCAACAAGGCATCTATTTGTTGCCCATTTGTTTGCAGGTATTTGTCTAGTTGTAACGCTAACTCTATACTGTCAAGTGATTGTATTAAAAAAGGGTTAGCTTTTACGAGATGTTTTATCTTATTTTTTTGTAGATGACCTATAAAATGCCATTCAAGAGGAAAATCTTCAAGTTCGCTTTCTTTGACAATTAAATCCTGTACTTTATTTTCCCCAAATGCACGTTGTCCGGCGTTATACATAGCTTCTATTTCTTGTGCAGTCGAATATTTACTTACCGCTATCAATTTTACGATATGATGCTCTCCAACAGATATCCTGGCATCTTCAATCTTTTGTATTACCGTATCCATTTTATCTTTATAATTCATAATTGTTATCCTATTAATCTTGTAATATCATTATAAAGCCCAAGACCCATAATCCCGGCTAAAACTACCCATCCAGCCACTGTGAGCTTGATGAGGATAGGCTCGCTAGGCGCTTTTTTAGTTATCAATTCATATAAGTTAAACATAATATGTCCCCCATCAAGTGCAGGAATGGGAAGAAGATTTAAAACCCCAAGATTCACAGAGATAAGAGCAGCAAAAAACAGCACTGCCATCCATCCTTGGGCAGTTGCATCGGAAGTAATTTTCACTATTGATATAACACCGCCTAAATCTTTTGCGGGAATAGCGCCCGTTACAAGTTTTTCCACGCTTTTAAAGATCATAGTCGAAGCAAATTGTGTTTGATTAGCAGCATAACGAAAAACATTTTCAAAAGTCACAGGCATTTTGTGCGTTACTCCGGCACTTTCTATTCCAATCATAGGTTTATATATCACCTGATTGAACATATTCTTAGCCTTATGGATTTTTGGCATAAGGCTAATGTTTATTATTTTATCATTTCGTTTTACTACTACATGCAATAATCTATTTTTATCTTTTATGATATCTTTTGAGAGTTGATTCCATGATGATATTCGAGTGTTATTGATCGATATAATTGTATCTTTTGGCTTAAGCCCCGCAATATATGCAGGCGAGTTCTTAAGTACACCACCAATTATTGGTGATAGTATCGCAGGAGAGCCAAGTCCTATAAAAATATAAAGCATAAAAGCAAGTATAAAATTAGCTGCTGGTCCTGCTAATAAAATTAAAATTCTCTGAAATGGAGTTTTAGCTTCATAGCTATCTTTATCATAATTTTTATTTAGAGGATTGGTATCGTCTTGCCCTTTCATTTTAACATATCCTCCAAGAGGGATGGCTGAGAGTTGCCACTGTGTGTTAAATATTTTAAAAGATGCAATTTTTTTACCAAATCCTATACTAAAAACCTCTATATATACACCAACGGCCTTTGCCATAACATAATGACCTAACTCATGAAAAAACACTAATGCCGATAAAACTATAATCGATACTATCCAACCCATTTACATCTCTTTCATTAATGCTTGTTTAAAACCCCATACATACTGTATGCCGGAATATAATGTTAAAAATACAGCCAGCCAAAGCAAAAAAGTAGCCCAAGGCCAATGCATCAATAAAAAACCTATAGCAAACATTTGTGATACTGTTTTTATTTTGCCCATAAATGATGCTTTTACGCTAATATGTTGTCCAACTGCAACTGTCCTTAATGCCGTAATAAACATCTCACGCACTATTATTATGTATATTGCCCATACAGATGCATCTCCTATAACCATAAGACCGACAAAAGCGGCAATGGTTAACATTTTATCTGCGAGTGGATCGATAATAGCTCCGGTAAGGGTAGTTTGCCCCCACTCTCTGGCTATAAAGCCATCAAAAAAATCTGTAATAGATGCGATGACAAATAATAGTGCGGCAAGATAATAGCTCCAACTAATATCAAATCCTACGCTTGTAAAGAATTTTGGATTTAAAATTACCCACAGCATAATGGGTGCTATAAAAACACGCAATAACGCTAATAGGTTTGGTAAATTTAACAAAAATTTCCTTTATTGGCTATTACTGAAATGTTGTTCCGCCATCCACTACTATTGTCTGACCAGTCATCCAAGAGGATGCATCAGAACATAAAAACAGACATGCGCCGGTTAAATCATTCGCTTCGCCCATGCGAGAAAGAGGGCTTCTTTTTATTACTTCTTGCTTAACTTTTTCATAATTTGGAAAAGCCTTTAGAGCGTCTGTATCTATCGGTCCTCCGCTGACGGCATTTACGCGGATGCCTTGCTCGCCAAGTTCTGCTGCGGCATATTTAACCATCGTCTCTACTGCTGCTTTGTTGCTACCGTGGCCAGCATAGTTTGGCGTATAAACGAGATTACCTGTAGAACTCATAGAGATTATACTTCCTCCACCGCTATTTTGCATACGTTTTGAAGCTTCTTGTGCTCCAACTACAAAAGCGTTTACCGTGGCATTGTATATATTGGTTAAGCCTTTTGGTTTGAGTCTCATAAATGGACCAAATCCTCCCACAACTGAACGCCCTGAGATAATGGCATTAGAGATAAAAAAATCAAGTCCATCAAAATCATTATCATACAACGAAAATACATCTTTATAAGTGCCTGGCTCTAAAATATTTAATTGGTATGCTTGTGCTTTTATGTTGTATGTTGATGTGATATCAGCAATTATCATATCGGCAATTTCTTTGTTGTTGGCATATGTAAAAGCCACATTGCAACCATTTTTAGCAAAAGCATACACTATAGCCTTGCCAATACCTCTAGTTCCGCCGCTTATAAACAATGTTTTATTTTTTAGCATTATAGTCCTTTTATGTCGTAGTTTTTTACAATCTGTTCTATCTTTTTCATATTTTCTTTACTTGGACTAACTAGAGGCAGCCTATACTCAAGAGTTGGTAAAAGACCGCTTAGATACATTGCCGCTTTTATCGGCATGGGGTTAGATTCGCAAAAAAGGATCTTATTTAGCGGATAAAGCTTATTGCTTATATTGCGCGATTTTTTAAAATCGCCATTTAGCGCACTGTGAACAAGTTGACTTTTCATATCCGGTACTAAGTTTGCAGTAACAGAGGTGACACCCGCTCCGCCACATGCTAAAATCGGAAAATCTATAGCATCGTCTCCGCTAAAAACTTTTAGTTCCGGTCTTCTTGATAAAAGCTCTATTGTCCTCTCAACACTCCCCGTTGCTTCTTTTACACCATAAATATTTTTTACATCGTCAAAGAGCCTGATAACAGTATCTGCTTGTATATCAACTCTTGTTCTGCCTGGAACGTTATATAGCATAAACGGTAAATCGCTAACGGCATTTGCAATTGCCTTATAGTGTTGGTATAAACCCTCTTGCGATGGTTTGTTATAGTATGGGCTAACGGAAAAAAGCGCATCCACACCGCAAGATGCGGCATGTTTGGCAATATCTATGGCTTCATGTGTTGCGTTACTCCCAGCACCTGCTAATACTTTTACATCGCTTCCTTTACATACTTCAACGGCAATTTCTATGCATCTTTTATGCTCATCATGGCTAAGAGTTGCGCTCTCTCCTGTGGTTCCTACCGGACAAACCGCATCTATACCATTGTCTATTTGACGTTGTATTAGAGATGCATATGTCTGTTCGTCTAGTTTGTTATTTTTAAAAGGCGTTATTAGTGCCGTTGTTGCACCAGTTACTAGTGTCATCATTATTTTTCTCCTTGTGATTTGCTTTTTAATATAATAGTTGTCGAATGATCAAAATTAAAATATTTTTTTGCAGCTTTTTCTATCTTGCTTGCCGTTAGGGTATTTATATTTTTTTCATATTTTGCAAGGGGCTTTATATCTCCTCTTGCTAAATAACCTCCAAAAAGATTTGCTATAGATGTCGAACTCTCTAGTGAATAGATGAAATCCGCTTTTGTATTCATTTTTACTTTTTCAAGTTCATCTTGAGATACTTTTGTTTTTTTGAGCAGATCAATTTGATGATGGAGCTCTCTCTCAACCTTTTTTGCATCAATTGCCGGATTACATACCGCCATAAATATAAATAAGCCTGGGTCGGTATTTTGCATATTATATGCATATATTTGGTTAACAAGATGTTTCTTATCGACCAAATCAGCATAAAGCCTTGAGCTTTTTCCACTACTTAGCAGTTGGCTGATTGCACTAAGGGCAACTTGGTCTTTATGCTTAAAATTTGGAATATGAAAAGCAATAGCAATCATTTGTACCTGTGTATCTTTATATACAGTTAGATGCTTAGGTCCATCTTGCAGCGGTTCGATAAATTTAAATTTTGGAATTTTTTTATGATTGCGTATCTTGCCAAAGGCTTTTTTGGCATTTTTAAACACCTCTTTTGAATCAACATCTCCACTAACAACCAATATGGCGTTTTGCGGCTGATAATAAGTTTTATGAAAATCTTTAATATCTTTAAGAGACCATGTTTTAATATCGTTTATAAATCCGATAGGAGTCCAGTGATACGGATGATATACGTATGCATTATTAAAAAGCCGAAAGTAAAGATACCCAAGAGGGTTGTTGTCCGTTCTCCAGCGTCTCTCTTCTGTTACAACATCTCTTTCAGGTTGAAATTCATCATTTTTTAGACTCAGATTTGCCATTAGTTCTGCAAACAAATTAATAGATTCTTTTAAATGCTTAGTGCTTGATTTTATATAATAGTGCGTGTAATCAAAACCGGTAGAAGCATTATCGATACCTCCGTATCCTTTAACTTCTTTATCAAAATCTCCAGCTTTTAGATGTTTGGTGGATTTAAAATTCATATGTTCTAACATATGTGCTATTCCACTTTTACCCATAGTCTCATTTTTGCTACCTACTTTATAAAAAATATCAGTAGAGATCACCTGTGTCTGATTATGCATTGGTATAACTACAATCTGTAAACCATTATCTAGTGTTATGGCTTCATATGACGGAAGCGGTGAATCTTTGAACGTGTGAGTCATGATAACCTCTTGTTTTTATTTGACATATCATCTCTTCTTAAGAAGAGATATATTGGTATTGAAATTCTCATTTTCTATCTGTACCGATGGCTTGTGATATGTGAGTATAGCCATCTTGTTTTAATAAGCCAAGCAGACCCTTATTTATCTCTTTGATGAGACTTGGACCTTTGAAGATGAGAGCTGTATATACTTGCACCAAAGATGCTCCTGCTTTTATACGTTTGTATGCTTCTTGTGCAGAATCTATACCTCCTACTGAGATAAGGGTGGTTTTGCCAAACAGCTCTTTTGAGATAGCTTCAAATATCTCAAAGCTTTTTGATTTTAGCACCTCTCCGCTTAATCCGCCTATATTATACGGATTTTGTACTAGCGAATAGTCCGTAGTAGTATTTGTAGCTATTATGCCTGCAGCACCCATCTCAACCGCAAAAGCTGATAAATCAACAGCTTCCTGAGCATTCATATCAGGTGCAATTTTAAGTAAAACCGGTTTAGAAGTTATATCTTCTGCCATGCCAAATAAGGCTTTTATAAATTCATTATTTTGTAAATCTCTAAGTCCCGGTGTGTTTGGAGACGAGATGTTTATAGTTATATAATCGCTGTATCTATGCAATGCCTGAATAAGGATTTTGTAATCAGATAATGCATTTTGTTTTGTTGTCATTTTGTTTTTCCCGATGTTTATGCCTATGGGGATTATACATGGGTATATTTTTTTCAGTCTTTTAGCGGCTTTTAGCAAACCGTCATTATTAAAGCCCATAGCATTTTGCAAAGAATTTTCACGTATATGACGAAACATCCTTGGTTTTGGGTTTCCGCTTTGCGCTTTAGGTGTAATAGTTCCTACTTCAGTAAATCCAAAGCCAAGTGTTTTGGCGCCTCGTATCATTGTGGCATTTTTATCAAAACCTGCACCTAAACCAACAGGATTTAGAAACTTTACGTTAAAAATATCCTGATGAAGCATTGAATCACTTATAAAGTTATCTTTAAATATAGCATCTAAGAAAAGCGGTGAAATATTGGGAAGCCGTAAAAAGATCTCAGCTAGATGATGCGCACTTTCCGGCTGTATTTTAAACATCCAAGATTTAAGAGTATTGTAATTAAACATAGTATCCATTTTTTATAGAGTATCCTAAAAGAATATTATACAAAAAAAAGAGTAAAGTTTTAATTAATAA
>WFMO01000273.1 GCA_015489055.1 Helicobacteraceae bacterium
AGCGTGAAGGACTTTTAAAAACGCCAAAACGCGTTAGAAAAGCCTATGAATTTATGTTTGGCGGATATAATCAGGATGCAAAAGAGATACTCTCTTCAGCACTTTTTACAAGTAGTAATGATGAGATGGTTTTAATTAGAGATATAGAGTTGTATTCTACATGTGAGCATCATCTGTTGCCTATTATCGGGCGTGCACATGTTGCTTATATCCCCGACGGTAAAGTTGTGGGACTCTCAAAGATACCGCGCGTTGTCGATGTCTTTGCACGTCGCATGCAGATACAAGAGCAGTTAACAGAGCAGATAGCTGATGCCATAATGCAAACAATCAAACCAAAAGGTGTTGCTGTTGTCATTCAGGCTCGTCATATGTGCATGGAGATGAGAGGGGTGCAAAAGATTAATTCCACTACTACCTCAAGTGCCCTAAGAGGGTTGTTTAAAAGCGATGAAAAAACAAGAGCAGAGTTTTTCTCCCTTGTTAACGCCCCTACTGGAAATAGATACTAAATCATGCCCTTAAAATCACTAAAGGAGAAGCTGTCTTCACAAAATTATTCTATCTCTTTTGGTGAGATTGTTAAAATAAATGCAAATATTATTATCGCCAAAGGCTTACATGTAAGTATCGGCGATATGATAAAAATAGTATCTAATGAAACGCAGCAGGAGACTACCGGCATGGTGACTGAAATAGATGACGGTTTGTTTTATATAACGCCTTTTGGATTTGTAGAGGGGCTTTGCTCTAGGGATAAAATATATAAAAATTCAAATGGTCTAAATATCTCAGTCGGCGACGAACTATTAGGCCGGGTGGTTGACCCATTTATGAATCCGATTGATGGCAAAGGTGTTTTATTATCTACACAAACAGCCCCTATTATAAAGCCTCCGATTGAACCTATGCGGCGCGGGTTGATAGATGAAGTTTTTAGCGTAGGTGTTAGAAGCATAGATGCGTTTTTGACATGCGGGAAGGGGCAAAAGCTTGGAATCTTTGCAGGCAGCGGTGTTGGTAAATCAACTTTGATGGGCATGATTGTACGAGGCAGCAGTGCTCCTATTAAAGTAGTGGCGTTAATCGGGGAGCGCGGTCGTGAAGTGCCTGAATTTATTCAGAAAAATTTAGGTGGAGATTTGCAAAATACCGTTATCATAGTAGCCACGTCTGATGATTCTCCGCTTATGAGAAAGTATGGCGCATTTTCAGCTATGAGCGTGGCTGAATATTTTAAAAGTCAAGGTGAAGATGTCTTATTTATTATGGATTCTGTAACTAGATTTGCTATGGCACAAAGAGAAATCGGTTTAGCGCTAGGCGAGCCTCCGACTTCTAAAGGGTATCCGCCCTCCTCTCTTACTTTATTGCCTCAACTAATGGAGCGTGCTGGAAAAGAGCAAGGCAAAGGCTCAATTACGGCTTTTTTTACAGTGCTTATTGAGGGCGATGACATGAGTGACCCTATAGCTGATCAATCGCGCTCCATACTTGATGGTCATATTGTCTTATCGAGAGAATTGACCGATTTTGGCATTTATCCACCTATCAATATTTTAAATTCTGCTTCACGGGTTATGACAGATATCATAAGTAAAGAACATATGGATGCTGTTATGAAATTTCGACGGCTTTATACGCTGTTGCGTGAAAATGAGATGCTAATTCGTATAGGCGCGTATGTAAAGGGCAGTGATGCAGAGTTAGATGAGGCGATAGATAAAAAAGAACCGATGGAAGAGTTTATGAAGCAGCCAGCCTCTTTGCAAAGTGATTTTGACACAACTGTAAAGACGCTGATAAAATTAATGAGCAATGAAGGAGGTTTACCGACATGAAAATGAAATATTTTTTATCTTTACCTGTTGTCTTGTGGTTTATGGCGGGATGCGCAACAAGTGCAGTTCATAGCAGTTACAATAATAAAAGTGCAATTTGGCAAGACACTAAAAGTCACGATGCCGTAAAAGAGCTAAATAAACAATTGCCTGATAAATAAGATTTTAATATAGCTCTTCTAGTATGCATTGCGGCGATATTTTACCATTAAATGTGTTTTTAACAACGTA
>WFMO01000274.1 GCA_015489055.1 Helicobacteraceae bacterium
AGATTTATTCAGATGAGCCATGGGAGCTCGTTAGAGAGTTTGAGGCAATGAAAGCAAACTGGGTTCATTTGGTAGATTTAAACGGTGCATTTGCTGGCGAGCCTAAAAATCTTGAGCAGATTAAGAAGATTAGAGCCAATTGTAATGTTAAGTTGCAATTAGGTGGTGGCATTCGCGATGAAGATAGTATTAAAAAAATGCTTGATATCGGCATTGATAGAATAATTTTGGGCTCTATTGCAGTTAAAGACCCTGAGTTTGTATTTAAAATGGCTGAAAAATATCCAATCGCCGTAGGAATTGATGCAATTGGCGGTATGGTCGCTGTTGAGGGGTGGGGAGATGTAAGTCATGTAAAAGCAACAGATTTAGCTCAAAAATTTAAAAATAGTAACATAGAAGCAATAATATGTACAGATATCAGTCAAGACGGAACTCTTGGCGGCGTAAATATTGATTTTACAGTTGAGATGGCACGCGTTAGTAAAAAAAATGTCATTGCCAGTGGCGGCGTCAAAGATAATGATGATATTAAGAAATTAGAAGACACAGGCATGGTTTACGGTGTAATTGTCGGTAAAGCTTTTTATGAGGGCAGAGTAGATTTAAAAGCACTGCTTGCTTAGTTAAAGTGTTTGGATATACTTTTAAACTTGGTACAAACTAAATTTAGATATTATTAGTTAAATTTTATGATTTAACAGTTAATTTAAAGGATGATAATTGAAACTATTAGTCGTTGATGATAGTTCTACTATGCGCCGTATAATCAAAAATACTCTAGCACGACTTGGATATAAGAATGTTTTAGAGGGTGAAGATGGTCTTCGTGGATGGGAAGTGTTAGAAAATAATACCGATATTGATATGCTTATTACCGATTGGAATATGCCTGAGATGAATGGTTTGGAGCTTGTGAAAAAAGTTAGAGCAGATGAACGCTTTGCAGATTTACCTATTATCATGGTTACGACAGAAGGGGGTAAGGCTGAAGTTATAACGGCTCTTAAAGCTGGTGTAAATAACTACATAGTAAAACCTTTTACTCCTCAGGTTTTAAAAGAGAAGCTAGCTGCGGTTATGGGCATAGAGGAATAATGGGAGAGTTTTATAATCAATTAGTAGTTGAGGTTACTTCAAATTATGAACTGTTTTATGATTTTTTAAGTGATACTTTACCGATGGGTTTTGAAGAAACCGATAAAGGTTTTGTGATACGAAGTGAAGATGACTTAGATGTAATAGCTTGGGGTATTGAGCAGTTTAAAGAGGCATTACAAAAAGCATTACATAGCACTATTGCTTTGGAGATGATACAAAGTAAAGAAAAAAATGAGGATTGGATTAAAAAGTATCAAGACAGCATAACTCCAATTACAATCAATCAATTTTATATTCATCCATCATGGGCCATGCCAAAAGAGGGTGCGATAAATATCGCGATAGATCCGGCGCTTTCTTTTGGCACAGGCCATCATCCTACTACCGCATCATGTGTCACAGCAATAGCAAAATATATTAAGCCTTCAAGTTTAATGCTAGATGTCGGATGCGGTAGCGGTATTTTGGGAATTTGCGCACTTAAGTTAGGTGCTCAAGTTGATAGTTGCGATACTGACAAAACATCTGTTGAAAATGCACAAAAGAATGCTGCATTAAACAATGTAATGTATGATAGCATTTGGGATGGCAGTGTATCGTCTGCTGTTAAACAATATGATGTCGTGGTGGCAAATATTGTTGCAGATGTGTTAGAATTAATTGCTAGAGATTTAATCTCTTTGGTCAAAACAGATGGATTTTTAATAATCTCAGGTATATTAAATAAGTATAAACAGCAAGTATTGAAAGCTTACAGTGCTTGTAAGGTAGTTGAAATAATAGAACAAAATGAGTGGATAACAATCATTTTACAAAAGGATAACTAAATCATGGGTACACCTGATTCAAATAACAATAATAATAACAATAACAACAATTTTTTTAATAAAAATCCACTGATAACATTTGCAATTTTTTCTATTGTGGTTATAGTAATTTTTAAAATTTTTGTAGGAAGTGGAAGTTCATCTAATATGCTTGGCCAATCATTAGGTTCTGCGCAAAAAAAAGAAGCAATAACGTATTCTAAGTTATTAAACCTAATCAAAACTAAGCAAGTTCAAAAAGTAGAAATTAGTAACACTATGATAAAAGCAGTGTCAGATCAAAATGGTGTAAAAACCTTATATACAACACGTGCAATTCCAGGAGATAATTCCTTATATCCTTTGCTCAATAAAGAGCACATTATATATACCGGGTTTAGTGAATCAAATTGGTTTACAGAGATGTTTGGATGGATGCTTCCATTTTTAATCATCATGGGTATTTGGATGTTTTTTGCAGGTCGTATGCAAAAAAATATGGGTGGCGGAATACTCGGTATGGGTAATTCTAAAAAACTTATCAATTCAGAAAAGCCTGATACTAAATTTGATGATGTAGCCGGTGCCCAGGAGGCCAAAGAGGAAGTTTTAGAGATAGTAGATTTTTTAAAATATCCTGGAAGATATGTTGAACTCGGTGCAAAAATCCCTAAAGGTGTTCTTTTGGTTGGGGGTCCGGGTGTAGGTAAAACCCTTTTAGCAAGAGCTGTTGCCGGCGAGGCTGAGGTTCCGTTTTTTTCAGTCAGTGGTTCAAGTTTTATTGAGATGTTTGTCGGTGTCGGTGCTGCCCGCGTTAGAGATCTATTTGAACAGGCTAAAAAAGACGCTCCATCTATTATATTTATAGATGAAATTGATGCGATTGGAAAAAGTCGTGCTGCTAGCGGTATGATGGGCGGCAATGATGAAAGAGAACAGACTCTAAATCAGCTTTTAGCAGAGATGGACGGTTTTGGTGCCAATGTTCCGGTTATTGTTTTAGCTGCAACCAATCGTCCTGAAGTCCTTGATAGTGCCTTGATGCGCCCTGGTCGTTTTGATAGGCAAGTGTTGGTGGATAAGCCTGACTTTGAAGGGCGAATAGAGATTTTAAAGGTGCATATTAAAGGTGTAAAATTAGCTGAAGATATTGATTTAAGAGAAGTTGCCAGACTTACAGCAGGGTTAGCCGGTGCTGATTTAGCCAACATTATCAATGAAGCTGCGCTATTAGCCGGCCGTGCAAATAAAAAAACTGTATCGCAAAGTGATATGTATGAGGCTGTAGAGCGCGCAATTGCAGGACTGGCTAAAAAATCCCGCCGTATTAATCCTAAAGAGAAGAAGATAGTGGCATACCATGAAAGCGGTCATGCACTGATTGCAGAGATAACAAAAGGTGCTAAAAAAGTATCAAAAGTATCTATTGTGCCACGTGGACTGGCTGCTCTTGGATATACCTTAAATACTCCTGAAGAGAATAAGTTTATGGCTCAAAAACATGAGCTTTGGGCTGAGGTTGACGTACTTCTTGGCGGGCGTGCGGCTGAAGAGGTATTTTTAAAGGAGATATCTACAGGTGCCGGTAATGACCTTGAAAGAGCAACAGATATCATAAAATCTATGGTGCAGCTGTATGGTATGAGTGATGTAGCGGGTCTAATGGTGCTGGAAAAACAGCGTCAATCATTCTTAGGGCAGGGCGCAGCTCAGGCTCCAAGAGAGTTTAGTGAAAAAATTTCTGAAGAGATGGATGAATTTATAAAACAAAGTCTTAACGAGCATTATATATTGGTTAAGGAAAACCTTACTTTATATAGTGGTGCTATTGAAAATATGGTTGCATTGCTTTATGATAAGGAAAATATTACCGGTGATGATGTGCGCTCTATAATAGGGGCATTTGAAAAAGAAAATGATATACCAAGTAAATTATCTGAAGTTAGTGATAATATAAAAGATGAACTTAAAGAAGACGCAAGCATGGTAAAGCATGACAAAGAGTTAGAATCAAAATAAATAAGTAAAAATTCTTTCAAACAATATATGGTTTTATAGTTCCTATTGATAAGTGCCTAAGTATATGCTCAGGCACTTATATTATCAATGAAGTTTTAGTATTGTTTGTTTCAGTCTTGTGTTTAGTGTATTTTGATTGATATTAAAATTAAAATAGTATGATTTAAACATTGCGGGCAGAAGATTAAATTGTATGGCTGCGCCGATATTATTTTTATTTTCGAGATAGAGCAATCCTAACGCATAGTGACTTCCGGCACTATGTGGGTTTTGCAGTATCGCAAGCGTTAATAATGTTATAGCGTTTGCATGATGACCGGCTGCTATTGATGCTACCGCTGCTAAAAAAAGTGTTCTATCGTTATTGATGTTGTATTGATTGGTGAGCTGATTAAACAATACATATGATTGTTCGTATTTGTGACTCAATAAATCTGTAAGTGCTGCTGTATAGATAATATCTTTTATATTATTTGTTGAGCTGTATAATTTATGTTCTACTATCTGGTTTAACTGATAGATTGTACCAGTAAATAATGACTGATATGCGTATAAATATCTTGCTATATATGAACCGTCATATATAGCATTGTAGTTAAAGTCGTGGTTTTTTATAAAAAATAATGTATTCTTTGCATAATTAATAGTATTGTTGTTTTTTAATTTTTCGTTGATATATACTAAATTAGATACTATATCTTGCGGTGTTTGTTTGCGAAGGATATCTGCATATTTTAAAGCTAATTTGTGTTTGTGTATATGTCTAAAAACAATTGTTTTTAAGATTAAAAATATCGGTTTGTTGTTTTTAGTACTTGACAGCCATTTTGAAGCTCCCAGGTAATCATGTGCAAAAAGATCCAATAAAGCAAAATCAAGATATTTGTTTTGGATTGTATTTGCCTGAGCTATATTGGTCTTAACAATCTTATTGAATTGAGTATTATCTTTATGTAGGAGTTTTGCACTAATCATAGAAAAAACACCGGCTAAATAGTTGTTTGAGTTAAGATAGTATGAGGTTGTGAAATGTTTGTATGCCATCGGGATATTGCCTAACTGCATGTATGTTAAGGCTAGGTCGTATTGCAAGATAGAATCTTTTGGGTATCTATTTTGAACTGTTTTTAATATTTTATTTGCTTGTCTGATTTTATATAAAATAGCCTTATCAATAGCATTGGCAATAGTGAAGTTGATAGTAGATAAAAATTGACTTTTACGTAGATATTTTTGTGCACTCTTTATATCGTTTAGATATATATTGATATTGCCTTTGTTTATATTTTCTATTGTAGCTGTTGGGTGAAATATTTTATATGGAGCGAAATGAAAAATTTCTAGATATTGCATAGAAACAGAGTTGTTTAGCAGATATCTATAGTATTTTTGCGCACTTTGTTGATTTAAAAAGGTATTTTTTAAAAAAACTTTTATAGGATATGGTCTATATGACTGCTTATGAAATAAACTGGTAACTTCTTTTAAGTTATGAGAAGCTAAATGGTATCGATGGGACTTAATATCCACAAGAGCTAATGCCATTTGTGCCTTTAGCCTGTTATTTTTATTTTTTAGCGCACTTTTTAAATAGATAGCTGCAAGATGATATTTATGTATATTGGCATATAGTAACCCGACAGGCAGCGCATCTTTTTGTGAATAATTATTACTATAATTTTTTATAGCGGAATTATAATTTCCAAATAATACATCAAGTTTTCTTTTTAGCAACAATGCGGGTTTGTGATAATAATTAGAATTTGGATGATTTAAAGCGGCTAAAGCTTCTAAATAATCTCGCTTATAATATTTAATCAAAGCATAATAGTAATAATAAAGAGGTGAATTGATCTCAGCTGGCAGATATGCGTAAGCCAGATTGATGTAATACTTAAAGTTAGCTGTTTGGTGCAGATGTAAAGAGCATACTGCAGCATTTATTGCGCTGACACACATTTTGTCATGGTTACGAAGTGCTTGTTTGAATGTCGATAACGCTTTTTTATAATTATTGGCTTTTAGCTGCGCTACTCCAAGATTGTATCTTGATAATGCTTCATTATATTTTGCTATGCGTTTATATAATATTAGTGCTTCATTTTTATGGTTATGATTATATAGATATCCGGCTTTTTTTATCATTTTTTCAATTTTGCTTGATATGTTGCTGTTTGGAGAATATCCTGGTTTGGTTTGCGAAGTAAAAATCGACGGCACCAAAGGAGCGGGTCGTTTTGAATGATGCAGCAGAAGTATGACAACAGATCCTATAATAATAAGTATTAGTATAGAGCCGATTATAATAAGTATCGTTTGTTTTTTAAAACTGCTATTAAATATTTCTTCTATTTCTTGCTGTTTATTGTCTGATTTTTGCGATATGCCGGCGGCCTCAGAATCTTCAATAATGATAATTTCGTCATTTGTTTCTTCATTAGCCATCTTTCATCTTCCTTACATGTAAGGTTGTAAAATATCAGGTATAGTAATTGTACCATCAGCATTTTGAAAGTTTTCCATGATGGCCACAAGCGTACGACCTACCGCCAGTGAGGAACCGTTTAGAGTATGAACAAAAGTATTTTTTTTGTCATTTTTGTATCTTATTTTTGCACGTCTTGCCTGAAAATCTCTCGTGTTTGATACAGAAGATATTTCTCTATAGCAGTTTTGTCCAGGAAGCCATACCTCAAGATCAATAGTTCTAGCAGCACTAAAACCTAAATCTCCTGTGCAGAGCTCAACCAATCGATGTGGCAGCTTAAGCGCACTTAGTAAATCAGATGCGCATGAAACCATCTCTTTAAAGACTGCATCGCTTTGTTTGGGTGTTGTTATAGACACAAGTTCTACTTTATGAAACTGATGTTGTCTGATGATGCCTCTTACGTCGCGACCTGCGCTACCGGCTTCTTTTCTAAAACATGCAGTATGACCTGTCATTTTTATTGGCAATTCTTTAGGCGATAAAATTTCATCAGCAAATAGATTTGTAAGGGGAACTTCTGCTGTTGGTATGAGATATAACTCATCACCCTCTATTTTATATAAATCATCTTTAAATTTTGGAAGTTGTCCTGTACCTTGGAGAGACTGCTTGTTTACAATTTGCGGGACGCTTATTTCATGAAAACCACGCTGTTCATTAAAATCTAACATAAAATTTATAAGAGCGCGTTCAAGTTTTGCGCCTGTATCACGTATAACGCTAAAACGGCTCTTGGCAATTTTGACACCGCGTTCAAAGTCAATCCAGCCATTTTGTTCTGATAGCTGCCAATGCTCTTTGGGTATAAAGTCAAATGTTTTTGGAGTTAAAACTTTTTTAATCTCAACATTATCATCTTCACTCTCTCCAATAGGCACGTTGTCATCGGGAATATTGGCAATACCCATAGCAATCTCTTGTAATTCTTGCTGTTTTAGTCTTTGTATCTCTAGTGCCTGAGTGATGCGAAGCTTGTTTTCGTTTACTTTTTGTTGCAACTGCGATACATCTTTTCCTTCTCTTTTGTATTGTCCAAATTCTTTACTCATAGAATTTTGAAGAGCCTGTAGAGTCTCAAAAGCCGTTTTAGCAGCTTTTAAGTCTTCATTTTTAATTTTTAACTCTTGAAGTATTTTTGTATCTACACCTTTGTGTTGCAATTTGACAGCAACCATATCAAAATCTTTTTGTAACATTTTTAAATCTAACATGCCCACCCAATTTTTTAAATATATTATATAGTAACTGACCTTAAATTAAATTCCAATTGACCGGCTCAATTTCATTGTTTTTTAAGAATCTGTTTGCGGTTGAAAATGGCTTTGAGCCAAAAAATCCCCTATATGCAGACAGAGGTGATGGGTGGGGAGATTTTATAATAAGATGCTTGTCTGTATCAATGAATAATGATTTTTTTTGAGCATCCCCACCCCAAAGTATAAAAACGACATGAGATTGGTGTTGGCTGATAATTTGAATTACTTTATCTGTAAATATTTCCCATCCTCTGTTTTTGTGCGAATTAGCCAAACCACGCCGAACCGTCATTGTCGTATTTAATAAAAAAACTCCCTGTTTGGCCCACTGTGACAAGTTTGTTGTAGTTGGGTGTGCTAATTTTAAATCATCTGCATACTCTTTAAAAATATTACGCAGAGATGGTGTTTGAGTATTGTTATTTACACTAAAAGCAAGTCCGTGCGCCTGATCCTTCCCATGATATGGGTCTTGTCCGAGAATAACTACTTTTATTTCATTTAAATCGGTCAGCTCAAATGCTTTAAATACATCTTCTTGCGAAGGATATATTTCATAATTAGTCCGTTCATTTTTTAAAAAATTACTTAATTTTAGCATATACGGTTTTTTAAATTCATCATTAAGATACGTTTTCCACAAAGGAGCGATATTAGCTACAGACATTAATTTTGCCATGCAAAGTTTGAAGATTATATAATGAATTTTTATTATTTACCGTGACTGTTTTTTGCGTATCAAGTAAAATGAAATTTGTTGAGCCTGTTGTGATTTGCTTTGTAGTTTGATTTATCATTTTGGCAGGATTTGTAACACATAGTTTTATTAAATCCTTAAACGAAATGAGATTTGCTCTGATAAGCTTGGTATAGTAAAGGGGCATAGCATGCCCAATAGCTTCGCATCCATAAGAAGCGTCAGTAAAAGCAACCTCCTTGTTTACGGCGGATGATGGATGGTGGAGCGTTGTAAGCATATCAATCTCACCATTTTGAAGCATCTTTTGCATAGTCTGCATATCCTGCAAAGATTGTAGTGGAGGATAGATTTTAGCTGTCGTGTTAAAATTTTCACACATCTCATCACTGCATAAAATATGATGGATACTAACCTCACAGCTGACTTCAACGCCCTCTTTTTTTGCTTTTGTAATGAGTTGGATTGATTTTGGTGACGTGATTGCTTGAAACAGTACCCTTATTTTATAGTATCGTGCTATTTCAATCATTCTGCTTACATGTAAAAGCTCCCCTATGGCGGAGATTCCGGGAAGCCCAAGCTTGGAGCTGGTTTTTCCTTCATTCATCACGCCGTCTTGACTTAAGCTTTTATCTTCGGCTCTGCAAAATAATGTTACATCATACATCTTGACATATTGTGCTATTTTTGTTGCAAGGATGTTATCTGTCTTTGTGCTCATAAAAACAGCAACCGCACCGCGCTTTAGCAGTATGGCAATATTTGACAACTCTTTATCGCTTCTTGTACTGTTTATAATGCTGTGAAATTTTGCACCATCCAAAGAATTGTTGTGACTTTGTATGAACTCCAGAGCTATTTCATTGTCAATGGGTGGTGTTGACTCAGGGCTTAGTGCGATTTCAAAAACACCGCCACTGCAAGCATCTTTAGCAACCCCGTCCATTGTCTTGCCGTTTAACAGATTGTCTTTTATGCGTACATTCAAATCGATTAAAGAGGGTATTATAATTTTTGTACTTTTGTGATTGGATTTTGGCTGAACCTCTTTTATCTCCGTGATTTGTTTATTTTTTATGGTAACATCTGCATATATCTCTTTATCTGAATCAATTATTTTAACATTTGAGATTGTCATTTTGTTGTGCCTTTTTGGATATACTTTTGATATTATATCAAAAAGAGTCAGATTGAAACTTTTAGTAAGCGCATTAGAACATTCAGCAAATATTCATCTTAAGGCATTAAAACAGGAGTTTTTAGGTGATGTTGAGATGATTGGTATTTTTGATAAAAAATTAGGTAAGCCGTATGTGGATCTTAGTTCATTGGCAATCATGGGTTTTGTAGATGTCATAAAAAAAGTCAGATTTTTTATCAAATTAAATAAGCAGATGGCATCTTTGGCAGGCGAAGCAGATAAGGTATTGCTCATAGACTCATCAGGTTTTAATCTGCCCCTAGCAAAGAAAATTAAAAAAAAGTATCCAAATAAAGAGATAATATATTATATCTTGCCACAAGCGTGGGCTTGGAAACAAAAACGTATAGAAGTGTTGCAGCAGACAATTACTCATCTTGCTTCTATCTTGCCGTTTGAAAAAGAATATTACAGTCAAAATGCACCCATTAGTTATGTAGGACATCCTTTGCTAGACGAGATAAACGAGTTTAAACAAACAACATGCACGAACAATCAAGTCGTATTTATGCCCGGAAGCAGAGAGGGAGAAATTAAAAAACTTATGCCGATTTTTAAGCAAGTAAAGGAAGATATTCATAAAACAGCAGTTTTAATTGTTCCTGAACATTTTACAAAGGCTAAAATTGATAAATTGTACGGCGATACAAGTGGTTTTATAGTAACATCAGATGTTCATCATACTTTAGCAACTAGTGATTTTGCATTTATCTGCAGCGGAACGGCTACTCTTGAAGCAGCACTTATCGGAATACCTTTTGCGTTGGTTTATGTTGCTAAGACTGTTGATTATTTTTTAGCAAGCCGTCTTGTAAAGTTAGATTATATTGGACTTGCTAATATCATGTTTGAGAAATTTAAACATAGACCGATGCATAAAGAATTTATCCAAAAAGATGTTACAAAACAAAATTTATTGGATGTGTTTCATAGTATTGATAAAGATCTGTTTATGCAAGACTCAAAAGCATTGAGAGAGTATCTTAAGTTCGGAAGCTCTAAAACTGTTGCAAGGATGATAGAATGTTAAAACAATTGTATGGCAGTGGCGTGCTGTTTTTTTATTTTCTTAAATGGCCGTACGTATTTGGATTTGCTTATCTTTACATGTATAAAGATTTAACTCAAAATTATATCCTCAATATTTTGTGGTTTTACTGTTTAGCGCTGATTATTAAAGATTTTGTTGTGATGTTAAGTAAGCGAAACAAAAAATAATATAAGCTATAATTAGGAAAAGGTTAACAGTGAAAATAAATTTTATAGATTTACAGGCTCAGTATAAAGAATATAAAGCTGAGATAGATAAAGAAGTTTTTGAAGTTTTTCAAGACGCAACTTTTATAGGCGGTCAAAAACTGGCTAATTTTGAGAACAATCTTGCAAAATACGTGGGTGTTAAACATGCAATAGGATGTAGTAGCGGTACTGATGCTTTGCTTTTGTCTTTAATGGCTTTAGGCATAGGCAAGGGTGATGAGGTTATCACCACTCCTTTTACATTCATTGCAACCGCTGAAGTTATAGCCCTAGTTGGTGCTAGAATTGTTTTTGTGGATATTGAGCAAGATAGCTACAATATCGATACAACTAAAATAGAAGCGGCAATAACATCTAAAACAAAAGCTATTATGCCGGTATCTTTATATGGTCAATGTGCTGATATGGATGAGATAAATAGTCTTGCAAAAAAATACAATCTAATGGTTATAGAAGATGGCTGTCAGAGTTTTGGCGCAACATATAAAGGCAAAAGATCATGCGCACTTTCACATATAGGATGTACAAGTTTTTTTCCTTCCAAGCCCTTGGGAGCTTATGGTGACGGCGGCGCTGTTTTTACAGACAATGATGAGCTTGCACAAAAAGTACGCATGTTGTTAAATCATGGGCAAAATGAGCGCTATAAACACAAATATCTAGGCATTAACGGTCGCCTAGATACTGTTCAGGCAGTTATTTTAGATGTCAAACTTCGTCATTTTGATAAAGAATTAAAACTTCGTTTGGATATAGCAAATAGATATCTAAAGGGGTTTGAAAATATATCAAATCTTTATCCTCCAACTATCAAAGCAGATAGAGATAGCGTATATGCACAATATTCAATACGTCTTAAAGGCAGAGATAAGCTAGTAGATTTTCTTTCTAAAAAATCTATCCCGACTGCTGTGCACTATCCAATACCACTCCATCTTCAAGAGGTTTTTGCCAATTTGGGATATAAAACCGGTGATTTTAAAATCAGTGAAATGGTTTGTCAAGAGGTAGTGTCTTTACCTATGAGTCCATTTTTAAGTTTAAGTGATCAAAGCGCCGTTATTGATGCGATTGTGGAGTATGCCAATGATTAATATAGCTATTATTGGTTTAGGCTCTATGGGAAAAAATCATTACAGAATCTTTAAATCGTTTGCTGATGTCAAGATTTGCGCACTTTGCGATGTAGTACAAAATGAACCGTACGAAGAGCCTTTTTATACTGATGTGGACATGATGCTAGACAGTGCTAAGCCTGATGCCGTGATTATTGTAGTACCGACTTTTTTACATAAAGAAATAGCGCTGAAGTGCTGTGAAAGAGGTATTGATATTTTTATTGAAAAACCTGCGGCTTCTACTGTGCAAGATGCAAAAGATATATTAAAAGCTGTAGAGGCATCAGGCGTAAAAAGTTGTGTAGGGCATGTTGAAAGGTTTAATCCTGTCGTCAATGCACTCCAAAACGAACTGCAAGGTAAAGAGATTTTTTCAGTTGCCGTTACACGTGTAGGTCCATTTCCGCCTCGTATAGCAGATGTCGGAGTATTGACAGATTTATCTGTGCATGATATTGATTTGATTCGTTTTATCACTGATAAAGAGATTATTGATCAGGCTATTTTTAAATCTCGTAAGATTCATAATCATCATGAAGATAATGCAGTTCTTAGTTTTGAGTTAACAGATTCTGTGATAGCTAATATTATGACAAACTGGCTGACTCCATTTAAGAAACGTAAAATTGAGGTTGCATGTCAGGATTCTTATTTTGAAGCCGATCTTATAGCTCAAAGTTTGACCGAATATTCCTCTTTTAGTACCAATAATTCTTACGTTGTAAGGGGATGTCATATTAAAAAAGATGAACCTTTGATAAAAGAGCTTGAAGCATTTGTGCAGTATCTAAAAACCGGTGAGCGTGGTTTGTTGGCAAGTCTGCAAGACAGTATAGTAACTTTAAAAATTGCAATTTTACCATGATAGATAAAACAGCGATTATACATAACGATGCGGTAGTAGCCGAAGATGCTGTTATAGGTCCATTTTGCAATATTGGCAAAGACGTCATCATTTTAGCAGGCTGTATTCTTGAGTCCAATGTTATTTTAAAGGGCCACACAACCTTGCTGCAAAATGTTCATATCTTTAGTTTTACCAATATTGGACAAGATGACTCTAAAATTACTATAGGGCAAGATACTACGATTAGGGAGTTTGTACAGTTAGACACATTTGCCAATAATAGCAAAGAGATAAGCATAGGGCATGAAAATTTTATAATGGCTTATGTTCAGATTTTTGGCGGTGTAGAGATGGGAGATAAGTGTACTATTACAAATGCCGTTCGAATTAACGAAGATGTTAGTTGTGGCAATTCAGTGATTATCGGAGGGCTTAGCACTATAGAATCAGGTAATAAAATAGGCGATGGTGTTATGATCGGAGGTGCATCTTATGTGAGCCATGACGTACCGCCTTTTTGCTTGGTTGAAGGTAACAAATCCAGCCTAAAAGGATTGAATCTTGTAGGACTTAGACGGCGTTTCGATGATGCTGTGGTTATTGATGAGATAAAGCTAGCTTATAAGAGGCTGCTAAATGGCAAAGCAGATAAAGATGCAGCTAAAAAACTATCACAAGAAAGCTCCAATGTCTATGTAAAACAGTTTGCTGATTTTATATCACATAGCAACCTATCTTAAGTCTTTTAAAAACTCTTTTGCTCCTTCAAACCCTACTATTGTTTTATGTTTGATAACCTGAGAGTTTTTATCGAAAAATATGATTACAGGAGGGCCAAAAACTCCATATTTAGCAGCTAATGCCTTTTCTTGAGGTGTATTTTTTGTTAGGTCTGCTCTTATTAAAACAAACTTTTTCATAGCATTGATAACTTGCGGATTAGAAAAAGTTTTATCATCAAGTTCTTTACATGCAACGCACCAGTTTGCAGCAAAATCTAAAATAATTCTTCTTCCTTGATATTTTTGCAAAAGTGTATTTAATTCAGTAAGATTTGAGACAATCTGGAATTTTGGTTTATCAATATTAGTTGTAATCAATGATTTGGATGTAAATTTACTTAATGGATGAGTATAACTGACAGATCCGCTAAATACTCCAATAAACAAAATTATACTATAGATTAAAATTACAAACCCTATAATCTTTTTTAAGCTATTTTCTCTTATCCCATCTTTTACATGTAAAGGCTCAAGTGCTCCTAAGTATATAGCTGTACCAGTACCAAGAGCAGCCCAAAGCAACATGATGATATATGCGGACATTACACGTGAGAGCATCCAAATTGCAACGCCAAGCATTAAAAACCCGAAGAGAGTGGTGATCATATTCATCCACACTCCTGGTTTTGGCATAAATTTACCGGCTCCCGTACCTATAACAAGAAGAGGAAGTCCCATCCCGATAGCTAGAGCAAATAGCGATATACCGCCAAGGACGGCGTTACCAGTTTCACCAATATATACCAGTGCTCCGGCAAGCGGTGCGGCAACGCATGGTCCTACGATTAAAGCAGATAAAAATCCCATAATAGCGACGCTGATAATACCGCCTGATTTATTTGTAGCCATATTTATTTTTGACTGGATGAAATTTGGCATCTGTATCTCATAAA
>WFMO01000275.1 GCA_015489055.1 Helicobacteraceae bacterium
TCATGGCTTCTACCGAGGGTGGTATGGAGATAGAAAAAGTTGCACAAGAGACACCTGATAAAATTATTAAGGTGGCTGTTGATCCTACTATTGGTTTTCAGGGTTTTCATGGACGAGAATTGGTTTACGGTCTAGGCATTACTGACCCCGCACAGCAGAAGAAGTTTATTAATTTTGCGTCTAAAGTATATAAAGTATATATGGATAATGATGCGGAGCTTATTGAGATAAATCCCTTGATAAAAACGGGCGGTGGTGATTTTTTAGCACTTGACGGCAAGATGAGTTTTGATGATTCAGCATTGGGTCGCCATCCTGAGATTGAAGATATGCGCGATATTTCAGAAGAAGATCCAGATGAGAGAGAAGCAAGCCAATATGGATTGTCATATGTTAGTCTCGATGGTGAAATAGGATGTATGGTTAACGGGGCAGGGCTTGCTATGGGAACTATGGATACTATAAATTATATGGGAGGAACACCGGCAAATTTTCTTGATGTCGGCGGAAAAGCAAATGCTCAAACTGTAGCAAAAGGGTTTGAAATTATTTTGAAAAATGCAAATGTAAAAGCTATTTTTGTTAATATTTTCGGTGGAATTGTAAGATGCGATAGAATTGCCAACGGTATTTTAGAGGCAACAACCATGGTTGATGTACATGTGCCCGTTATCGTAAGGCTAGATGGTACAAACGCCAATGAGGCATCAGAAATATTGGCTAATGCTAAGATTAAAAATGTAATAGTGGCAAATGATTTGGCAGATGGTGCTGCTAAAGCAGTTGCAGCGGCAAAAGGAGAATAATTTATGAGCATTTTAGTAGATAAAGATACAAAAGTAATTGTACAGGGTTTTACCGGTAAAGAGGGTACATTTCATGCTGAACAATGTTTAAACTATGGAACCTTGATCGTTGGAGGTGTGACTCCAAATAAAGGCGGACAGACGCATCTAGGAAAACCTGTTTTTAATACGGTCAAAGAAGCCATTGCCGTAACAAATGCAACTGTTAGTATGATTTTTGTACCACCGGCATTTGTCGGTGATGCTGTGATGGAAGCTGCTGATGCTGGTATTGAATTGGCTGTTATTATCACTGAAGGTGCTCCTGTTAAAGATATGCAAAGTGCTAAAGCTTATGCTGTTAAACATAATATGAAAACTATAGGCCCAAATTGTCCGGGTATAATTACGGCCGAGGAGTGTAAGATAGGTATTATGCCGGGAATGGTCTTTAAAAAAGGTAATGTAGGTTTGATATCTAAAAGCGGAACACTAACATACGAAGGTGCAAATCAAGTTTGCAATGAAGGCTTTGGTATTAGTACGGCAGTAGGTATTGGCGGAGATCCGATTATCGGTCTATCTTATAAGCAACTATTGGCTATGTTTGAAGAAGATCCACAAACTAAGGCGATTGTTATGATAGGTGAAATTGGCGGCGATCTAGAAATTCAAGCGGCTAAATATATTAAAGAAAATATCACTAAACCTGTAGTAGCATTTATTGCAGGGCAAACAGCCCCTAAAGGCAAGCGAATGGGACATGCCGGGGCAATTATTAGCGGAGGTGCAGGTACTGCCAAAGAAAAGATGGATGCGCTAAAAGAAGCGGGAGCCGAGGTTGTTGTGTCACCGGCGGATATAGGTAAGGCGATTGCTAAAATTTTAGGCTCTTAATCTTTTTTTAAGATTAAGAGTTTAATATAGTGCTAGTTAATAAAATTCATTTCAAAATAAAAGGAGAATATATGGGAACATTTCAAACAGTAAATCCGGGAAATCAGCCTGTCTGGGTCAACACCAATAACTGCAAGGCATGCGATATTTGTGTATCTGTGTGCCCGTCAGGCGTACTTGGTATGCGTTACGATCCATCATCAACATTAGGCGCTATGATATCTGTAGATCATCCAGAAGCTTGCATAGGATGTAATGAATGTGAACTTTCATGTCCGGATTTTGCTATCTATGTAGCAGATAAAAAAGAGTATAAGTTTGCTAAATTAACAGACGATGCAAGAGCTCGTCAAGAACAAATTGCATCAAATAATTATATGTCACTTGATGAAAAAGGAGTTAGATAATGGCAAGAGAAGTAATTTCAACCGGCAATGAGCTAGCCGCTAAAGCTGCAATTGAAGCCGGTGCTAGATTTTTTGGGGGATATCCGATTACTCCATCATCAGAAGTTATGCATGTATCGTCTGATTTGTTGCCAAAAGTTGGCGGAGTCGCGATACAGATGGAGGATGAAATAGCAGGTATATCGTCTGCTCTTGGAGCATCAATGAGCGGTGTTAAAGCATTTACAGCAACATCAGGTCCTGGTATTTCACTTAAGGCCGAGCAAATAGGATTAGGCTTTATAGCTGAAATCCCATTGGTGATAGTAAATGTTATGCGTGGCGGTCCATCAACTGGTCTTCCGACTCGTGTATCACAAGCAGATATTGGTCAAGCTCAATATCCGACACATGGAGATTATGCATCTGTTACGCTTTGTGCAGGTTCATTAACTGAATGCTACACACAAACAGTGCGTGCTTTTAATCTAGCAGAGAAGTATATGACACCTGTTTTTATATTGCTTGATGAAACTATCGGTCATATGCATGGTAAAGCAATGTTACCAGATATAGAGGAGATAGAAGCAAGTATAGTTAATCGTGCTACATTTGACGGTGATCCAAAAGATTATAAACCATATGATGTTCCAATGAATAAACCAGCTGTACTTAACCCGATGTTCAAGGGATATCGTTATCATGTAACAGGTTTACATCATGGTGCGGAAGGTTTTCCAACTGAAGATGCTGCTCAGTGTGAGTTTAATATTGAAAGATTAGTTGGTAAAATCAATACGGTAGCTGCACAAGAAGATGGCTTAGATGATTTGCCTGATTATGAAGAGTACATGTTAGATGATGCGGAGATTTGTATCATTGCTTATGGTTCAATCGGTCTTGGTGCTTATGAAGCCGTTCAAAAGCTCCGTGCGCAAGGTATTAAAGCCGGAATGTTTAGACCAATTTTATTATGGCCTAGTCCAGCAAAAAAACTAGCTGAAATAGGCAAGAAGTTTAAAGATAAAATCTTTGTGACAGAGTTGAATATGGGGCAATATTCAAAAGAGATTGAAAGAATTATCAAACGTGATGATTTTACTACGCTTTTAAAAGCAAACGGGCGTCCGATTGCACCTGCTGAGATGGTAGAAAAAGTTAA
>WFMO01000276.1 GCA_015489055.1 Helicobacteraceae bacterium
GAAGATCATGACGGTGATTTAGATTTTAAAGTAACCGGTTCTAAAGATGGCATCACCGCTATGCAGATGGATATTAAACTAGGCGGAATAAGCCTGGATCTTTTACAAAAAGCACTATATCAGGCAAAAGAGGGGCGTTGTCATATCTTAAATATCATGGAAGAAGCTGTAAATAATATAGAATTTAATAACGGCGTACTTCCTGTCAGTCATATTTTTCACATCGACCCTGGTACTATAGGAAGCATTATCGGTCAAGCAGGCAAAACTATACGTGAGATTATAGAAAAGTTTGAAGTCGCGATAGATATTGACAAAAAAAGCGGAAAAGTTAAACTCTCAGGCACAGATGCCGATAAAATAGACAAAGCCAAAGAGCATATACACTCAATAGCTTCATCAGCAAAACAAAATAAGGTTGAATTTAAAATCGGCGATATCGTTAACGGTAAAGTGAAGAAAATTGTAGATTTCGGTGCTTTTATAGAGATAGCCGACGGAGTTGACGGATTATTGCATATTTCTAAACTATCTGATGAAAAAGTAAATAAAGTGTCTGATGTTTTAAGCGAAGGCGATGAGATAAAAGTACAAATTTTAGAATTCAAAGGCAATAAAATTGGACTTGGATTACTCAAATAGATATATGGCTGCAAAGTAGATGAAAAATACATTCCGGCATTACTGGCCATATATAAAAGGCTATAAATTAAAGTTTTTCTTTATCTTTATAGGCATAATAATGACCGTCAGTGCAACGGCGGCAACGGCTTATATTATGAAGCCCATGATAAATCAGATGTTTATCAAACATAACGCAAGCATGCTCATCATTATCCCTGTGGGTTTAATAGTTATCTATGTTATTAAAAGTGCGGGAAGATATATACAAAGCGTTTTTATAGATTATATCGGACTGCATATTATAACAAAGCTCCGCACAAGACTTTTAAAAAAAATACTTTTTTTAAATATGGCTTATCTTTATGCCAACAGAAGCGGAGAGATGATATCACGGATAACAAATGATATAAACAGAGTGCAGTATTTTGTTTCTTCTATGCTTCCAGAGTTTGTACGTGAACTTATGACGGTCATCGCGCTAATTGGGTATGTTATCTATCTCAATGCGACACTGGCATTTTTTGCCTTAGTCGTACTTCCTTTGGTAATTATTCCCATAATCTTGATTGCTAAACGTCTTAAGCGTTTATCACACCGCTCACAGGAAAAAAATGCCGACGTGGTAACAAGACTTAGCGAGGTATTTAATAACGCTGAAATGATTAAATTAAATGCAACAGAAGAGTATGAGATACAAAGATTTAATCAAGAAAACTGGCGTTTTTTTAAAATAAATATCAAATCAGTTTATACTAGTCAATTATCATCTCCTATACTAGAAATTGTCGCATCAGTCGGGCTTGCTATGGTTATTTATATGGGTGGAAGAGAAGTATATGCCGGACACATGAGCGTAGGGGGTTTTACCTCTTTTTTAACGGCAGTCGGACTTGTATTTCAACCGGCGCGTGGTCTTGGTATTATCTATTCAAAAATGCAAGATGCAATTGCCGCCAGTGAACGGATTTTTACCGTCATGGATCTTGACAATAAAATAAAAGATGGTGATATCATGCTAAAAGATGAGATAAACAGCATCTCGTTTTTACATGTAGATTTACATTATGAACAAAAGCAAGCATTAAGAGATATAAATTTTAATATTTTAAAACCTCAACATATTGCTTTTGTCGGAGATAGTGGCGGAGGCAAAAGCTCTATTATAAATCTATTGGTTCGATTTTATGATGCCAGTAGCGGCAAGATCAAGATAAATGACATTCCCATACAAAAGTACAATCTTCACAGCCTTCGTGAAAAAATAGCAGTCGTATCACAAAGAGTATATATACTTCAAGATACGCTAGCGCATAATGTTGCTTACGGTCATGACATGGATGAAGAGAAAGTGATACAAGCCTTAAAGCAAGCAGATGCATATGAATTTGCAACAAATCTACCAGATGGTATTTATACGCTGATGGATGAGGCGGGCGCAAATCTCTCAGGCGGTCAAAGACAGCGCATAGCTATTGCCAGAGCAATATATAAAGATGCCTCAGTGCTTGTCTTAGATGAAGCTTCCAGCGCGCTTGATAATGAGAGCGAAAAAAGAATTTTAAAAACTTTTAAAAATTATGCCAAAGATAAGATCACTATAACAATTGCCCACCGTCTTAGCACGATAGAAGATGCGGATAAAATTTTTGTTTTCTCAAACGGAGAGGTTGCTGATTGCGGAACTCATCAGCAGTTACTAAGCTCATCAAAAGAGTATCAACGCCTCTACAGCGGTACAGTAAAAGCTTAATAGACATGTCCTCTTTTCCCCTTCATTCAAAAATTCGCAGAGTCTTTCAAAAAATTTTTAACCGTTTTATATCTTTATTTTACAAGTCAAAATTTCAAAATACAAAAATAGATAAAAATGAAATACACTCGATTTTAATCATAAGGATCAATTATCGTATTGGTAATACACTATTTATTACCCCTCTTGTATCAGCGCTCCAAAAAGAGATGCCTGATGCAAAAATAGACATACTGGTGGGTGCTAGTTTTACAAAGGTGCTCTTTGATGGTTTCATCAATGTTAAGAGCGTGTACGATTTTCCAAGAAAACTGTTAAAAAATCCATTTTTCCTAATCAAATATATAAAACAGTTGCGCTCGAAAAGATATGATCTTGTTATCGCTCCAAATTCAGGTTCTAGTAGTGACAAATTAGCAACTTTGCTGGCAAAAGGAACATACAAACTAGGTGTATGTAAATACGATACATGGAGCCCAATTAACAGATGTACGCCAGATACAACACTTTTTAGACACGAAGCACTAAAACCACTAGCCTTGATGGATATTTTTCAAACCAACACAAAATATGAAGAAATATTAACTATCAGTTTACAAGAAAATGAAAAAAAACATGCGAAAGATATTTTAATAAATCTTCTTAGCGAGCATGGGTTTCACAGCAACAGTATGGCTGTAGCACTCTTTAGAGGTGCTAGATTTGAAAAAAAGATAGATAGCCGGTGGTGGCTTGATTTTGTAAAAAACATGAGAAGTATTAATAATAATCTTGTTTTTATAGATATATTATCTCCGGATATCAAAGAACCGCTATCCCCTGATATTATAACTTTTAATGAAAAAAATTTACGCAAACTTGGTGCTTTTTTATCTACGCTAAATGCCTTCATATGCGGCGATACCGGACCTATGCATCTTGCCTCAGCATCAAAAGTTTGCACAATTGCTCTGTTTAAACACACAAGTCCTGATATGTACGGTACATTAGGTAAATGCGATAAATCGTATAATATCACACAACTATCGATCAAAGAGTTGGCAAAAAATATAAACGGGCATATAATAAATCAAGCTAAAATGATGTAAACTTCATAATAAAAAGGAGAAACGATTATGGATGTAATAGATAAAGAGCTCTTAAAAACGAAAGAAGAGATCAAAGGTGATATTGAAGGTTTGTTTCATGACTATATGAAAATTGGAGATTGGGATATTCCCGAAGCAAATGATCAGGAGTTAGCTCAAAAACTCCTTAAAATTTTTCAGGACACAATAGCGGAAATAGCCAAAGATGTAGCCGATGGCAAATATAAAAATTATTAGGAGACGGATATGTCGCAAAAACATGAAACAGTCAAAAAAATAAAATCTGCAGTCAAAGCTTCAAAAGATTTGACTCCAGATGAAAAATCACAAAGTATTAAACATATTGACGAGTGGATCGAAGAAGATAAAGCAGAGGGTACTTTATATAAGGAATTAGCAGCTCTATCTGCAAAGATGGAACCTATTTTAGCTGAGCTCGGTATTATTTAACCGATAGCTCTTTTTTATTTTTATTTAACTCCCATTTTTTATAAATTGTAAATAAAATTGGGATAATAATAAGACTAAGCACGGCAGAGCTTAAGACTCCTCCTATCATTGGTGCGGCAATACGCTGCATGATTTGACTTCCCACGCCATGAGAATACATAATAGGCAGTAAGCCTGCAATGATTGCAAAAACGGTCATAAGTTTTGGACGCAACCTTTGAACCGCACCGATATATATTGCATAATGCAGTTCTTTATAACCAAATTTATCTTTAAATTTTGCCTTCTCCTCATCAACTGCCTCTTGAAGATATATAATCATCACTATCGCTGTTTCAGATGCTACACCAAGAAGGGCCAAAAATCCCACGACAATGGCTAAACTCATATTAAAATGTAGTAAATTAATATAAATAAGACCGCCAAGCAGAGCAAATGGAAGTGTAAAAAACACAATCAATGTCGGAATTATCTTTTTAAGTGCAAAATATATAAGTAATAATATAATAAGAAATACAGCCGGAACTATCCACTCAATTTTTTTCATAGCAGCACTTAGATATTCGCTAGAGCCTGCCCATTGTATATAATACCCTGCCGGTAGTTGTAGAGACCTAAGTAGTTTTTTGGCATGGTTTTTATATTGGGTAGGGCTAATTCCTTGTTTTGGTGTTATGTATATATAGCTAACCGGGGTTGCCATTTCTGTTTTAATAACAGACGGTCCTTGATGATAATAGATTCTTGCAAATGTACTAAGAGGCACAAATCCAAGCTTTGTTTTTATCTGGATATTTTTTATGCTGCTTAGACTTCTTCTCTCGTTTTCTTTATATCTCAGCGTTATCGGATAACGTGCTAGACCTCTATACATGGTTGAGATTTTTTCGCCTCCCAATCCTAATGAAATATAATTAAACAAATAATCTTTAGTTATATCATATCTTTGCATCGCTTTTGCATTTATATCCATATAAACATAATATCCAGCTGTTGTCTGATCGGCAAAAGCAGATAGTGTTTGTTTGTCCTTATTTAAAATATCTTGTATTTTTTGACTATATTTTTCTAATATGCTTGCTTTTGGTCCATACACTTTGATACCAAGAGGTGTCCTTATACCGCTTAAGAGCATATCTATACGCCCACGTATAGGCCATGTCCATGAATTTACAAGACCTGGAACTTGAAGCGCACTATTCATCTTTGATATTAATTTTTTATATGTCATTCCTTTTGGCCATTTGCTTTGCGGGTAAAAAGTGATAATAGTCTCAAGCATACTAAGAGGTGCGGGATCTGTTGGTGTACTTGCGCGTCCCGCTTTCCCAAAAACGGTTTTAACCTCAGGAAAACTTTTAATGATTTCATCCGTTTTTTGTGTTATCTCTTTGGCTTGTTGTATGCTTATACCATAAGGAGTAACAGGCATATACATAACAACTCTCTCATTAATAGGAGGCAAAAATTCCCAATGCAGATGTTTATATAAAGGATACATGTAAGCTAGTGCCGCGATAGCTATGATAAGCAC
>WFMO01000277.1 GCA_015489055.1 Helicobacteraceae bacterium
AGCCTACACTGGTGTGTGTTTTCATAATCTCCCACTCATCGGCAGTCAATTTTGCCGGTTTTAGTAAAATGGCATCGGGTATCGCTATTTTTCCAATATCATGCATGGTTGATGCTATAGATATATCTTCGCACTCTTTTATCTTAAAACCATAAAGTTTAGCTAGTAGATATGAGTATTTTGCTACTCTTCTGACATGGTTGCCCGTTTCTTGACTTCTTGATTCTACCGCTTCACTGATACGGTATATAAGTTCTTTTTGTGTGGCTTGCACCTCTTTATTTAGTTCATATATTTGTGTAATATCATGCCTTAAGGCTATATACTCTAAGATATTTCCTTCATGGTCAAATATCGGTGTAATTGTTGCATCAACTACATAATAACCGCCGTTTTTTTTAAGATTTTTAACTTCTCCATGCCACACATGTCCGCTTTTGATTGTTTTCCACAAATCTTTAAATACAGATTTTGGCATATCTGGATGTCTTATGATATTGTGGCTTTTGCCTATTAGCTCATCTGCATTGTATCCGGATATCTTACAAAACATATCATTTGCGTAAGTGATAATTCCTTTTGTGTCTGTTTTAGAGACTAACGCACTGTTATCTATCGCTTTTTTGTACTCCTCAAGAGAGTTATGTTCTATAAGTGCCCTTTTATTGGTTTTATATAAATAAAACAGTAACAAAAATGCTGAGATTACAACAGTCAGCCAAAACAGCAAAGCTTTTTTTAGTCTAAGCTCTACTGTGTTTTGTAAAACTCCAAGTTTAATGCGCAACTGCTTTAAATATCTATCATTCATAGTATAGATACTGCTTATAGCGCACGTAGCCGTGTTAAACCAACGAAAAGCATCTGCTTGAGTATGTGCTATATTGTTGTTTATAACATTGGCTATAGTATGCATAGTTTGTTTATAGCATCTGCTTTGCTTTAAGTCTTTATATATCTTTACATGCTGCGTTCGTGCAAAAAATTTTGCTGATTTGATGTAGTTATTAAAAAGAGCATCTATGCTAATGATATCTTGGCGCTGCTTTTGTGTTATCTTGCCCTTTTCCAACACCCCTGCAATCTTGGCTCTTAGCTCACCTAAAAACTCTTGAGCCATATTAAACTTTTCATAAACGATAAGATGGTTTTTCATATATTGATTTTTTGTATGTAGTAAAAGCTCTATGGATGAACCGATTAGTTTGTCTATAAAACGCGTATATGCATCAAAAGCCTCATGCTGGGTGTATTTTTTTAAATCAACCTGTTTGCGTATAAAGATTAACCTGCTTTTTATATGCTTAATTTTTGAGTTTGTCAGATGTGTGTTGTAATAAAGAGTGGATTTTAATCTCTCGCGCTTTAACAAACTTGATGCTTTGGCATTAAAAGATCCCGTATATATACCAGTCGCACCTCTTTCTATTTGAAGACGTTTAATCAAACCCTCTATATCACGCACCTGCAAAAACTCTTTTTTAACTTGAATAATATTGTCTCTTTGATGCAGCAATCTTCCAAGATTAGAGTACATTGCAAAAGCAAAAAGCAAGATAAAAAAGGTTAGCGACAATAAAGCGGCAAATCTATATTTTGTCATATATATAATCCTGAAATTTCATAATATTGATTCTCGCTAGGAAGGTTATCGTAATTTTAATCAATATTCAATCAAAACGGTTTAAATAGACTATGAGAGTTTTTTTATCTATCTTGTTTTTTGTGCTTTTATAGATATTTGCCTCTAACTTTTTTAATATCCCTTGCACAAACTCATCATTAGCATAACAAAGCAGTACTTTATAAAGCTCTTTATCGCCCTTTGCCTGCTTGATTTTTGTCTGTATAGGTTTTATTTTTACCCCTTTGCGTACAAAGCGTATCTTACAAAACAGCAGACAAAGCAAAAAACCGCCTATCGCAAAAATATACTTCAAGTACCACGGCTCTTTAAAAATACTCTTTACATGTATGGATATTTTTTTTGTACTTAGCGTTTGTATTTCATTGGATTTTGGATTAAAAAATCTAAAACGCACAGACGGTATCGTAAAGCTTTTTTCTGCCGTGATAGAGAACGTCTGTACAAAAACACCGCCGTAGATACCT
>WFMO01000278.1 GCA_015489055.1 Helicobacteraceae bacterium
ACATTATATACGCCCGGTGCTGTTACATCGCCTGTCAGATTGACCTGAATGGTCGCATAGCTGGCTATATTTACAGCAAGTTTGGTATTTGGATAAACTTTTTTCAGCTTCTGTTTTAAAAAACTGCTTAGTTTTTTAAACTTCATACCCGCTACATGTAGTGGGCCGTATTGCGGTATGTCGATATCACCGTTATTGTTAATTTTTAAAGAAAAGTGATTGTTTGTTGTGCCATATATCCATAAAGAGACAACATCGCCGTAGCTTAAAACATAATAATCCGGTACAGGCAGCGATGCCGTGTTAATGTTGTTACGGTTTTTGAAAAAGCTTATACCGTATCGCTGCAATCTTGATGATTTCTTGATAAGCTGTTTGGCTTTTAGAGCATGGAGTAAAGACGTGTTTGACGTATATGCAAAAGGATCTATATATACTGAACTACCGCTTGAGGAGGTCTGTGCCGCGCGGATTGGAGCAGCTGTATGCTTAATGACGACGATTTTGTTCAGAGGAGATTTGGATGTGCTATTTGCGTTTGTTTGGCTTGTTTTATTTGAAGATTGCTTTATCTTTGCAAGTACAGTACTTTTACTTACTCCGTATTTCGCCATCTCTGCTTTGGCTTGAGGGGTGTTTAAAAGTGCAGGATTTGCTTTTACTGCATCAATTACAGCACTTTGAGAGATCTGCGCAAATGCCGATGAAGCACCAAGCATGATTAAAATAGCTAATTTTTTGAACATATACAAGCCTTTTTTGAGTTATAAAACGTGATTTTACATAAAAATAGCTTAAAACCGCTTATAACTATAAAGCAACTAAAACTATTATTAGACTATGCAAGCAAAAACCATGCAAGCAAATTCTCGTTACCAGGTCACCTATTTGTTTGACAAGAAAATATAATTATTTTTAAAAGCATCAGAACTTACGCCAGAAGCATCTTTTAGGTATAATGTTAGAAACATAGTATTAGTTGAATTTCTTATGAAATTATTAAGGTTTATTCCCAATACCTGACCCTCATTATCCGATATTATGGAGATAAAAAAAATGATTGATATTGAAAAGTTAAAGCCTCAGATAATAGAAAAGTTAATGCCACTTAACCCAGATAAAATCATACTTTTTGGTTCTTATGCTTATGGGACTCCAAATGAGAACAGTGATATAGATTTGTTTTTATTAAAAGATGATTTAACCATTGATAAGACAAGACAGTATCAAAGGGAAGCAAAAATACAACTTATAGATATAATACTAAACAATAAAACAAATGGCATAGATATTTTATCTGCTCCAACAGAATATATAAAAAAAAGAGAAGATTATTTTTATAAAATTGATATTTTACAAAATGGAAAGGTATGGTATGAACGAACGCTCAGCCAAAGAATGGTTAAAAAAAGCTTGGCATAATTTAAGTGGTGCAAAAATATTTTACAGCGTTAGTCATTATACTGATGTAACTGGTGTTGAATTGCATTATGCGGTTGAAAAGATACTAAAAAGTTTTTTAGCTTATGAAAATAAAAAAATACCAAAGACTCATGAATTATTGGATATATATGCAAAAATTCAAGATAAAATAAATTTCAATAGTGATGAAAAAGAACTACTTGTAATTATTACAGAATATCATATTGAAGAATCATATCCTGCTTTTGATAGACAACTTCCTTCAAAAGAAGAAATTAAGGAGGCTTTAGTTTTTAGTGAAGAGCTATTTGAAAAAGTTTGCGATATTTTAAAAATAGATACAAAAGAGATTCAAGCATGAAAATCCTTAAAAATGAAATTGAGTTGAAGAAATCGTGTACGGGTTTATTCCCAATACCTGACTCCCAAAGGTTTTCGCGAGATATCTTTAATAGTGATAGTTAGGATAGAGGTTGATATGAATGAATTAACGATTGTAAATAGTATAGACATTCAAGATAAAATATTTACTATTCGTGGAGTGCAAGTTATACTTGATAGAGATTTAGCCACTTTATATCAAGTAGAAACGAAAGTTTTTAATCAAGCCGTAAAAAGAAATATACAAAGATTTCCACAAAATTTTAGGTTTCAGTTAACAAAAGAGGAATTACAAAATTTAAGGTCACAAAATGTGACCTTTAAAGAAAACTTAACTACTAAGTATCTGCCCTATGCTTTTACTGAATTTGGTGTATCTATGCTGAGTGCCGTACTAAAAAGTGATATTGCTATAGAGATAAGCATCAAAATCATCGAATCTTTCGTAAATATGAGAAAAGTCATAAGTTCAAATACTCTTATGTATCAAAGATTTGAAAGAATAGAAAATATATTATCTGTTCATGATGAAAATTTTGAAAAAATATTTAAAGCTATAGAAGATAAATCAGTTAAACCAGAACAGGGTATTTTTTATAATGGACAAATATTTGATGCATACAGTTTTGTAACTGATTTAGTCAAGAGTGCAAAAAAATCAAT
>WFMO01000279.1 GCA_015489055.1 Helicobacteraceae bacterium
GAGAAGAGTTTTTTAGTAGTTGATGTTCATAATATTGATATGAAAGCAAAAGAAAAGTTATACACAGATTTAAATATATCAGTTTGGGGGATTAAACAGTGAAGACAATATCAGCGATTTTATTTTGCTTGCTTACTCCATGGCTTCTACAGGCAAACGACATATTAGCAAATCACAATAAATCACTCTCTTGGGTTGATGCTCAAGTGCAAGCGATACAAGTTCCAAGAATAGGTGCTTCTGATGCATCTATCGATTCTTTGAATAATCCTTTTATTTTTATTTATACAGTGAAAAAAAATCATAAACTTATACATGTAGCATACAAACACAGGTATCACCACATCAGACCGCTACGGTTAATGTTGATAATTAACAATAAAGCTATGATAAACAACAGATGGTATAATTTAAACGAGAAACTTAGAGGTTACAAAATCATATCTATAACTCCTGATCAAGTAACCTTAAAAAATAGATATAGAGTTAAGATTTTATCACTTCGCAAAAATCGTAACAATGTAAAAATTCACATTAAATAGGACACAACTATGAATAAAACACTAACAATAAAACTTTATAAATCAATACTAAAAATCTGTTGCACCATATTATTGATCTCTACTGCTGCATCGGCAGATTGCCAGTATCAACTTTTTAATATTACAACAGCCAACCATGCCAAAATACGGACGGTTATCAATCAACTGAGTCAAGATTGTCAGTTTACCCTTGTTGTACGAAGTAAATATGCGTCACATAAATTAAATCAACGACTCAACCAAACATATATAAAAAATATGACACTAGATGAAGTTTTTAATCTTATCTTGTCTGATCACAATCTGTTTTATACATTTAAAAACAATACTTTAACTATCTCATATCTAAAAACTAAAACATTTAATATAAATTATATCTTATCACAACGCAAGGGGACGGGAAGTACCGATATAACTCTTGGCTCAAACAACAATAACAACAGTAACGGCGGGTTATTGGGTTCAACACAAAGCTCAACTACAAGATCAAACAGCCAAAGTCAATCCGCAACAAGTCAAACCAGCTCCGGTATATCAATAACTTCTACAGATGAAGTAGAGTTTTGGAAAAATCTCGATACTCAACTAAAGGGAGTTTTAAATCGTCCTGAGGACAGTTACAGGGCACAATCTCCTATTATCAATAAAAATGCAGGGCTTATCACCATAACGGCAACAAAAAATCAATTAGATAGATTAAGCACGTACCTAAAAAGATTACAAAAAAAGGTACAACTGCAGGTTTTAATCAATGTACAGCTATTAACGGTAACTATGAGCCAGTCAAAAACAACTGGAATAGATTGGAGTCAATTGTACTCTCTTGGCAATATAAAGGCAAGCTGGGCAGTTGGGCAAGGTACTAACGGAGCCGCTAGCGCGAGCAGTAGCAGTACAACAGGAACTAGCGCATCAATAGGCGGTATTATTCCGTCAAACTATGTATCCATAACTGGGTCGGCCAGCCTTAGTAATATTATAAAATTTTTAAAGACACAGGGAAATGTTCAGTCTATCTCCAATCCAAAAATTCTAACTCTAAACAACCAGCCGGCTCTAATTACTTCCGGTACGCAATATTTCTACACACTAAAGCAATCAGCAAACCAACAAGGCAGTAGCGGAGGCATTGCGTCTACTGTTCAAAATAATATTGTCCACTCTGTTTTTGCCGGGATACTTTTAAACATAACTCCCGAAATCTCAGATAACGACATGGTAACTTTGAAGATAAACCCATCCATCTCAGAAACTGCGGACGGACCTGTCACATCAACTTCGGCAACTAGAACCGCTCCGCCTGATTTGAGCAAGCGACAGCTCTCTTCTGTTGTAACTGTTAAAAGCGGAAATCGTATCATATTAGGTGGTTTGATACACACAGTTACTACCGTTAACAACAATAAAGTTCCTGTACTTGGCGATATTCCGGGTCTTAGCTATCTGTTTAGCCGTAAAAGTCGCTCCAAAGAAGTTCAAGAGCTGGTTATAATCATACAACCGCACATCATCCGTAACGGTAAGTCTAAATTATCTCTATCAAGTTTAGGATACGAGGTTATAAAAAAATCTATGCTTCGTAAAAACAATGACTTAAATTTAACAATCAAGGCTGATAAAGAAGGTCATGCAAAACAGTAAATATGAAGCACCGAAACTGGCTTTTTTGGATGTTATAGACATTAAAAACTATATCCAGCTAGATAGAACTTCTGCTATCTATCAAGCACTAAAAGAATCAATCAAAAAACCCCTAAAGATGATTTTGCTATATGGCAAACCGGGAACAGGCAAAAGCATGATGCTAAATAAGCTCGCTAGTGACCTATCTGCAGAGGGATATCATATCTATTATTACAGCACTCCACTTATAGATGAAAGTGAGTTTTTAAAATCTCTGTCATCTGATCTTTTTGGCGTTAAATATCAGGGTAGTTTAAATTTAACACATTTTATTAAAATTGCAAATGAACATATACAAGAAAAGGTTCCTATAATATTGCTTGATGAAGCACAGTTGTATCCGCAAGCTCTAATGGAGAAAATAAGATTACTCTCAGACGCAAGAATTGTCAAATTTGTTATAGCCTTACATAAGACAAAAGAGGAAGATCTTATTGCAAAAGAACACTTTCAAACACGGATTTGGGAAAGCATAGAGTTAAAAAATGCAACCGCTCAGGAGTTAAAGATATATATCCAAAAAAAAATATTAAAAGTTAATTGCTTTGAAGTAGCAAACATGTTCCATGATAAAACAGCAAAAAGAATATATAAATATACAGATGGAAATTATCGCCAAACAAATAAATTGCTTTACATACTGTTTGACATATATGCATGGTATGAGACCAATCAACCACATAAGATTACAAAAACATATATTGAGTCAAAATACATTGATATGGCTGCAATACATGCAGGACTGCTAAATGCTTAATGTACCGGAACTAGAACAACAATATAAAAAACGGATATACAAAAGATATACCATCTTAATCATAATTTTTATAGCCATTTCTATAATCGCAATAGGTATCGAGTATTTTAAACATTATACAACAAATAATAAGCATACCACCGCTACAACAAAACAAGCGATTTCGATAATCAATACAAAACTACCGTCAACCAGCGCTAAGCCAACAGCCAAGAAAACTATTAAAGATAAAGAACCGTCGATTGTGCCAATAAAATCATATTCAACTAACAAACAGCTAATGTCCGGCAAAACAGCTAAAAAACAAAATATAGCAGTATCACCAGTTGTATCAAAAGGACAAACTAGCCCACAAAATCTTCAAATACTCCAACCTTCAATGCAGTTTATAAACAATATACATTCAAATGCCAACAAAAACCAATATATAAAAGTTAGCCATGTTAAAAAACACATTGTAAGTAAAGTTGCCGCTGTAAAACATCCTCTTAGTAGCAAAACAACCACTACGAGGCATACAGCTCAAATAAAAACAGTTACAAGACCGATGATTGAGCA
>WFMO01000280.1 GCA_015489055.1 Helicobacteraceae bacterium
ACGCTTACAACCGTTGCCGCCTTTTTTCCATTTCTGTTTTTAGGCTCTCTTGGAGGGATATTTACTACACCCTTTGGCGTCGTTATATCGACCATGCTTTTACTATCACTCATTATTTCGCTTACCGTCATCCCCGCATATATGGCACACAAACAAAACAGTGTACAAAAAAAGCCTATGGCTTACAAATTTATCATTTTTATTCAAAATATCTCTGTTTATCTTTTACATAAATTTTTACACTACAAAAAAACAGTTATCGGCTTATCTATTGTTTTCTTTCTTATTTCCGCTGTGCTTTTACTGTTTTTACCAATCTCTTTTTTGCCAAAATTTGATGAAGGAGCAATTTTAGTTGAATATCACACGAAGCCGGGAACATCATTAAAAGACAGCAACCAAATAGGCAATCTAATAGAGCGCATAGCTGCAAAAAATAAAAATGTGTATTCTATATACAGACGAACGGGCAGCCAAGGCGGTACCTTTGGGGTAGAACCGGTTGATCAGGGTGAAATTATTATAGATTTAAAACAAAAAAGAGACAAATCTATCTTTTATATTATGAAAACTTTTAAAAGACAGTTTAAAAAGATACCAGGTATCATTACGATAGTTCATCAGGTAACTGCTGAAAAGCTTGACGAATCTATGGATGGAATGCCAACAATGTTTGCCTTGGTTATTTACGGGCAAAATTATCATAAACTAACTATATTGGCTGATAAAATATCTAAAATAGCACAACACACACCCGGAGTAGATACAGTTTACAACAGCGCAAAATATAAAGTACCGCAACTTATCATAAAACCAAAGAGGATAGCTCTTGCACGTTATAGTATCAACAGCAGATATTTACTTAAAAGCGTAAGAGTTCATCTGCTTGGAATGCGCGTGGGCGATGTCATCAAAAACCAGACAATTATCCCAATATATATGCAGACAAAACCGCTTTTATCCATCAGCAAAACATATATCAAAAACATTATGATAAAAACAGACAAAGGATATATCCCGCTTAAAAAATTGGCATCCATCAGCATACAAAACAATACAAGCAAGATAGAACATATCAACATGCAAAGAGTCGTCACGCTTCCTATGGATGTCGGTGCCAACATTAAATCAATTATACATCATATCTTTAATAAAATAGATGCTATGCATCTGCCAAGCGGATACTTTGTCACATTTGCCGGACAATACAAATCAATCATAAACATGGGAATCTCTTTTGCGTTTTTATCGCTTATCGGGGCTATGCTTATCTTTATCATCTTAAGTATCCAACTTGGTAATCTAAGATACCCCTTTGTGATACTGCTAAATATCCCTCTTATATTTTCCGGTGCGTTTATGGCTATGTTCATAACTCATTCGGAGCTTAATATCTCATTTTTTATAGGGCTTATTACTCTAATGGGAGTGGGTATTAACCACTCCATTGTTCTTATTACTTATATTAACAATTATAAAAAAGATGGATTAAATAAAATTGATGCCACTATTAACGCCGTAAAAACCAGAACAAGACCAATTTTACTAACCGTACTTACAGCAATTATAGCAATGTTACCTGTAGCCATCGGGATAGGTGTGGGTTCCAAAATTGAGCAATCTCTAGCCATTTGTGTTATCGGAGGGCTTTTAACGGATCTGTTTTTTACATTAACGGTAATGCCCATGCTTTTTTTAATATTTGACAAAAAAGACTAACAACTCATTTTATTTCCTCTTTAATTAGGTTTGGTATAAGTTCAGAAACTCTTTGGCGAAGTGCCGGTAACACCTCTTTGCTAAACCACGGATTTTTCTTAAGCCATATATTGTTTCTTGGGCTAGGATGAGGCAAAGGCATAACAAGCGGCAAATAATCCTGCCAGTTTTGCACCAGTGCCGTTAAAGATGCATGACTCTGCTTTAGGTGATATGCTTGAGCATATTTGCCAATAACAAGAGTTAGTTCTATATTTGGCAATAAACGCAACAACTGCTCTCTATATGCCGGTGCGCACTCCGGTCTTGGAGCCAAATCACCATGGTCTGAACTTCCAGGATAACAAAATCCCATCGGCAAGATTGCGATTTTTGTTTTATCATAAAAAATCTCTTTTGATATTCCCATCCATTGGCGTAAACGGTCACCGCTTGGATCGTTAAATATTATGCCCGTCTCGTGAACCTTTTTTCCGGGCGCCTGTCCTGCTATAAGGATTTTAGCCCGGCTATCGGCTTGTAAAAAAGGCCTTATCGGTTCAGGAATCAAACCTTTACAAATCGTACATGCCCTAATCTCTTTTAATAAAATATCCAACTCACCCATAATATCAATCCTTGATGAATTATACTACTTCCATGATTTACCGTAATTTTCATATTCATTTCATATTTATGCGCTACAATTATAACATCACTCAGCAACAAAGGCACTTCATGCAAAAAGTCCTCTTTTTATCTTTTTTAATATTGCAAGCATCTTACGGCTCTGTTTTGGGATTTTATCAAGATGCCCTTAAGAGTGTAAATCTAAAAATGCAGCAATCATACATCAGCAGCTCAAAACAACTTCAAATATCGGCATTAAAAATAAACAGAGCAGTTAATATAACGTCAAGTATCTCTTATAGTAAAACCAAAGCAAGAAATCTGACAAGTAATTTTAGTAAAACAAACATCTTCATAAAAGACACTATAGATATATTTAACCAAAACCAAAATAAAATCCAACTGCTTGATTTATCTATGAGAGGAAAAAGTATTATGCTAAATATTCAAAAAAGAGCGCTCTTTATCTCTTTGGTTAATATGATAGGTGCATATCAAAAAATAAAAACTGTCTTAAACATGCGTAAAAGCATACTAGAAGAGCAGTTACTGTTACAGCGAAGATTAAAACAAGCTGTTCAAGCAGGTGGCAAACCACGCTTGGAGTATCTCAGGTTCACAAACGCCATTGCACTTTTAAAATACAAAGTTACACAAGAGCAAGGCAGTGTAAATGCCATGAGAGCCATACTTCATATGTATGCTCCCCATATTCCAAAACTCTTACATGTAAAGCTACATGCTAATCAAGCCGGCTTTATCGCGCATGATCCGATATTACAGCTAAATATGAATAAAGCTCGTCAAAGTCTGGCGCAAGCTGCCATGCTAAAGCGTCTATGGCTTCCCAAAGCTTTTGTAGGAGTAAACAGACAATATGACAATGATCCTACAGCAAACGGAGATAACTATAGTATACTCATTGGTCTATCTATGCACTTTAGCGGAGGAAGAGACAAAAGTATTCAAGCTGCAACTGTCAATGCACTAAATACTGATGCAAGATATACACAGCTTCTGGTGAAGCAAAAGGCTATGTACATATCACTGCACAACAGATACGATATCTCAAAAGAGTCTTTACATATCTTAAAACCTGCCATTAAACTAGCGCGAAGCAATCTTGCAAATGTAAAGATAGCATACATCAAGCATTATGTAAATCTCATTAGTTATTTACAAGCGCTCAATATGCTAATAACTACAAGAATCTCCTACACAAGCGCAAAGTACAACAATATAACAAGTGCGCTTATTTTAAACAATCTATCAAAAGGAACTATATATGAATAGAGTATTTATCTTGTTTGCTTTTTTTATCTCTTTAGAAGGAGGTATGTTATTTGCTAATAGTGCTGCAAAAGTCAGAATAGATGTAGTCTCACCTGTAAAAGCAAGCTCCAAAACAACATTTAACGCACAAGGCGTAGTTCAAAGCAAACAAAATATTACCATACACTCAGAATCGGACGGTTTTTTTAAGCCAAAAGTATTTATAAACAGTTTCATAAAAAAGGGAAAACTAATAGGTGTGCTTAAAAACTCCACTAGAGCGATCAAGACACAATC